>SVPN01000004.1 GCA_015065805.1 Oscillospiraceae bacterium
CGATCTTTTTCCCGGGCTCACTTCCGTGCCCCCGCGAGACAGCTTTGATATAATACCACGACCTTTCCCAAAAGTCAACACCTTTTTTGAACTTTTTTCAGTTTTTTTCAAGTTTTTTTCGAAAGGTGTTGCAAAAATGCGACACCTGTCTTTTTGCAACTTGATTTCCCATTTGAAACCTTATATAATGCTATATATACATTATTTTAAGGATGTGAGTGTATGGGTACCCCCCAATGGACGCCGGGACAACAAAACTGCATTGATGCACGCGGCGGTACCGTTCTGGTATCGGCGGCGGCGGGCTCGGGAAAAACCGCTGTTCTGATCGAGCGCATCGTGTCGCTTCTGTGCGACCCTGCCGACCCGATCGATATCGACAAGCTGCTTGTCGTCACCTTCACCAAAGCGGCCGCAGCGGAAATGCGTTCCCGCTTGCACAGCCGTCTTGCCGACGAGTTATCCGCCGACCCTCACAACCATCATCTTCTCCGCCAGCAAATGCTGCTTCCTTCGGCATCCATCTGCACCATTGACAGCTTCTGCATCCAGCTGTTACGTGAGTACGCCGCACAGGTCGGCGTTTCACCCCGCTTCCGTATCGCGGAAGATACCTCCCTCGCCTTACTCAAGCAGGACGCCGCACGCGAGGTATTTGCACAAGCACACAAAGAGGCGTCTCCTGCCTTTCTGCGTCTGTGTAACACCTTGGCAGACGACCGCTCAGACGCGGTTCTGACAGAGCTTTTGCTGTCCACACATACTTTCATTCAGGCTCATCCGTTCCCGTTGCAGTGGCTGGATCAACAGCAGGAGCGTTTTCACCACACAGGCGATCTCGCCGATTCCCTTTGGGGTAAGATTTTGCTTCAACAAGCGCGGGAGCACCTGTCCGCCGCCGCGATCACACTCTCCAATGCCATTGACGAGATGGATGGTGACGATGCCATCAGCACCGCCTACGGCCCCACGTTTCACACCGCCCTCGTCGGCGTGTCGGAAGCACTCGAGCACCTTGACAACTCCTGGGAAGAGGCTGTGGAAGCGGTGAAACGCATCACCTTCCCCGGCTTTAAGCAGTTGCGCAACTACGGTGACGACGCGTTCAAAAAGCATATCACGGATATGCGCAAGCACGCGCAGGCGTTGGTGACCACCGCCGCTGTCGATTGCCTCGGATACACACAGGAACGGGCAACCGAAGAGCTTGCAGACACTCTGCCGCTGGTCGAAACTATGTTTGATCTGGTTCGCGATTTCGACCGCCGTTTTACCGCCTTGAAAGCCGAACAGCAACTGATCGATTTCAGCGATGCCGAGCACTTAGCACTGGCATTGCTTGCTACCCCCAATGAAGACGGCGGCTTCACGCGTACGGAGGCCGCCGTTGAAATCGGCTCGCGCTTCCGCCATATAATGGTGGACGAATATCAGGATACAAATGCCACCCAGGATACCCTTTTTGCGGCGTTATCCGACAACGAGAACAACCTGTTTTTCGTCGGTGACCTGAAGCAAAGCATCTACGGCTTCCGCCAAGCAATGCCGTCCATTTTCCAAGGTCGCCGCGAACGCAGTACACCCTATAATGCCGTCGATTTTCCCGCTTCGATCACCCTCGGGAACAATTTCCGCAGTCGCTCCCAGGTTGCTGACATCACCAACTTTGTGTTCAAGAGACTGATGACAAAGGCGATCGGTGGCATTGTCTATGACAAAAGCGAGGAACTGGTTGCCTCTGCCACTTTCCCCGAGGCAGGTGACCCGGCTTATGACGCGGAGCTGATCATCACCGAACGGCAGTCTCACCCCAAAGAGCTGTCGCGGCATCAGGCGGAAGCACGCCTGATCGGCGAACGCATTTTAGAGCTGATGGCACAAGGATTTCAAGTCACCCAAAAAGGCAAACAACGCCAGCTGGAATTCCGCGACTGTTGCATTCTGATGCGCGCCGTAGGCGAAAAAGGCCCCGCCTACATCAAAGAATTGCAATCCATGGGGATTCCCGCCGCAACGGAAAGCCGCGAAAACCTCTTTGAGTGCGCAGAGATCCGTCTGGTTATGGCAATGCTCCGCACAATTGACAATCCGCTTTTGGATGTGCCGATGCTCGCCACGCTTATGTCACCCGTATATGCCTTTACCCCCGACGAAATCGCACAGATCCGTCTTGCCGACAAGGATGCGCCGCTCTTCTCTGTGCTCCGCGCCTGCTCGCGCGTCAAGGATGCTTTCGGCAAGCGATGCAAGGATTTCTTAGATTCCCTGAGTCATTACCGCACCCTATCCGCCGCATTGCCCGCCGATCAGCTGATCCGCCGATTCTATGAGGAAACCGATCTGCTGTCCGTGATGAGCGCCAAAGTCGGCGGCACGACGCGCATTGCCAACCTCCGCCGTTTTTACGATCTGGCACGGCATTTTGAAGACCACGATCACCGCGGTCTTTCCGCTTTTATCCGCCATATGACACGGCTGGAGGAAAGCGGTGTGAAAATCTCCGCATCCTCCCCGACCGAATCGCAAAATGCCGTTCAGCTGATGACTGTTCACCACTCCAAAGGGCTGGAATTCCCCGTGGTATTTCTCGCCGATCTGGGCGGCACATTCAGCAGCTCTTCTATGCGCAAGGATGTCCTGCTGCACGCCGAAAACGGCATCAGCATTATTCACCGTGACCGCGAAGCGATGTACGAAACACTTCCCTTCCATCGCAAAGCACTTCTCTTCTCCATCAAGCGATCGGAAATCGCGGAAGAACTACGCATATTATATGTGGCGATGACCCGCGCCAAAGACAAACTGATTCTGATCGAAACCGTGAACGATCTGACATCAAAAATGGAAAAGCTGAGCGTGAGTGCCGTTAAAAACGGGGATACCTTTGCACCTGCCTTTATTCAGAACGCCTCGGGGATGGGCGAATGGCTGCTTGCCTGTATCACTACGCACGATGCGGGGCGCAAGCTCTTGTCACCGTACGGCGATGTCACTTGTCAGGCAAACGGACTGACGGTCTGCATCCGCACACCGTCAGCAGAACCCATTCGTGCGGTTGACGATCTTCCTGAACCCGACCTCACCGTTTTAGGGAATATCGAGGAACGCTTCGCCTACACCTATCCGTTTGCATCCCTCGGGCAGATCGCCGCCAAGATCACCGCATCGCAGACCGCACACCGCGAAGCGTTTGCCGATGCACCGCCGCTGTTATCCCGCCCTGCATTCTTAAGCAAAGGCGGTCTTACCCCTGCTCAGCGCGGCACCGCAACGCACATCTTCCTTGAACATATGGATCCCGCTGATCCCGATGCCGCCGCACAGGCTCTTTCTATGGTCGAGCGCGATATCCTGACCGAACAGCAACGCAACGCCTTGGATATCCCACGACTGCAACGATTTTTGCAAAGCGATCTTGCCAAACGTATGACCGCATCCCCATTGCTGCTTCGTGAATTTCCGTTCACGATGGAGCGTCCGCTCGAAGACTATGCCCCCGACATCGTTGCCGCCCTTCCTGCTGATGCCCCTAAGGAATCCGTTGTTGTGCAAGGCATTGCCGATGCACTGTTTGAAGAAGACGGCGCACTGGTCATTGTTGACTACAAAACCGACCGTGTGACCTACGCCGAGGAGCTTTGCGACCGTTACCGCGCACAGCTTTTAATTTATAAGGATGCCCTGGCACGCGCCTTGCAACGTCCCGTGAAAGACTGTGTCATCTATTCGTTCCATCTGAACGAGACCGTTTCCGTATAACAAAAAATGCTCCGCTGTTGACACAGCGGAGCATTTTTATATGTGGATTTATTTTGCCTCTTTCTTTGCCAGACGACGGTTCGTCCAGGCCGCCCACAGCGGCGAGCAAAGGAACACGGAGCTGTAGAAGCCGGAAGCAACACCGAACAGCATCGGCAGAGCGAAGCTGATGATGGAATCCAGATTCCAGGCAAATGCCACAACCACCAGAGTCAGCACCACAATGCCAGTGGTGATCGACGTGTTCATCGTACGATTGAACGATTGGTTCAGGCTGAGGTTCACAACGTCGTTGACGTTTGCCTTTGCACCCAAAACACTGCGATTCTCACGGATACGGTCAAAGATAACGATCGTATCGTTCAGCGAGTAACCGAGGATGGTGAGCATAACCGCCACAAAGTTATCGTTAAGCGGGATACGGAAAATTACGAACGTGAAGAACACGATCAGTAAGTCGTGAGCAAGCGCCGCCACAGCCGCCAGACCAGCCGTCCAGCCGCCGATCTTGGAGAAACGCAGTGCAATGAACAGCACCAGGAACAAGCACGCAAGCGCCGTTGCAACAAGGCACTTGACAAAGAAGAGCGAGCCAACCTTCGAGGTGATCGAGTTGGAGTTGACAAGCGAGATCTCATTGTCGGGATATTTCTCCGCAAACGCCTTATCGATCTCCACTTGTTGATCACTTTCCACCACAGCCGTGCTGTACACGTTGATCAACTGAATATCGCCGCTTTGCGAAAGTTCCGCTGTTGCGCTTTCACCGATCTGCGCGGTAAAGAACGAGCTGAGGTCGGATGCGTTCATATCGCCCGTGTAGCTGTACTTCAGCAACGTACCGCCTTTAAAGGTGACATCCATTTCCACACCGAAAATCAACGTCATCGCAAGGCCGACAACCATAATACAAGCGCTGATAATCAGGCAGAGTCGACGCTTACTGATAAAATCTTTTTGTTTATTCATGCGCGCTCACCTCCATACAGCCAAGGATTACGGCAGATCTTCAGGCGGGAGACCGAACGGAGCATCAGGCGGGACATAGCCACACCCATAATGAAGTTCAGCACCACGCCGATGAACAGCGTATAACCGAACGAGTATACCATACCGGTCGTAGACGTTGGGAACCATCTCAGGATCGGGGACAGGATCGTTGCCCAGAAGCCCGAGGGAGGTCCGAAGACACCCATCAGCACGACGGACACGATCAACACGGTGATGTTGCCGTCGAAGATTGCCCAGAAGGAGTTCTTGGAACCGGCGCTGATCGCGCCGTCAATGGTTCTGCCGCGACGGATCTCTTCACGCACACGCTCCGAGGTAATGACGTTTGCGTCCACGCCGACACCGATCGACAGGATGATACCGGCAATACCGGGCAGAGTCAGTGTGAAGCTGTCAAACACCGAGAAGTAACCGGAAATGCACGCAACCGTTGCCGCCATCTGACCGATAAGCGCAATGACCGCCACAAAGCCGGGCAAACGGTACCAGAAAATGATGTAAATCGCCACAAGCGCAAAGCCGATCAGTGCGGCAAGCACCATAGCTTCCAGTGCCTTCTCGCCGAGGGTCGGTGCCAGCGTCGCAAAAGACTTGGCTTCGATCTCAAAGGGCAACGCACCGGCGTTGATCTTGTTGGCAAGCTCCTGTGCATAGGAATAATCCGAGTTGCCCAGCGTAATTACCGCTTCGCCGCTGGTAATAGGATCGTTAACCTGCGGGTCGGAAAGGAGCTGCTCGTCCAGCCAGATGGAGATGGTACCCTTACCCGCTTGCTTGGCGGTCGCATCGGCAAACGCCTTGATCGCATCGCCCTGCAGCTCCAAAAGAACCACGGGCTGCGTGTTGCCGTTTTCGTCCGGCTGCCAGCGAGCGGTTGCTTTCGCAACACCCTCACCGGTCAGCACCAGCTCACCTGCGGGCTTCGTCACGGTATCGTAAAGGATGTTGCCGTCCTCGTCCTTCATGACTTCGCCGTTCTCATCCTTGCGCTCAACCTTTTCTTCCTTGGTTTCACTGCCGATGTGGAATGCCAGCAAGGCGGTTTCACCAAGCTCGTTGATCGCGGCGGTCGCGTCATAATCCGCTTCGTCGCTTGCCCACGGGAAACGCACAATCACTTGCTCGTTTGCCACATCGGCATAGCACTCATAGTCGGTGATGTTTTTACCGACCAGACGTTGCTCAATGATCGCCTTGATCGCATTGATATTTGCTTCATCTACTTCAATCGATGCATCTGCAGGGCCGAACGTCACGTCCACACCGCCGCGGATATCGATACCGAATCGAATATCCGATGCGCCGCGAATGACGGTGTCGGTGCGGTCACCGTAGGTCTTGTACACGCCGAAGAACGAGGTGTACGCCAGACCGAGGATCAGCAGAGCCACGACGAAGAAGACAAATTTCGGTGTTCTCTTCATCGAATCACCCTCCACGGTAGAATTCTATTGCGTCTTTCTTGCATCTCAAGTCAGCTTCAAGACGCAACGATACACAATAGAACTATTATAAAAGAAAATGTCGGGAATGTCAATCATTCCCGACAGATTTTCGTAAAATTTATATTTCTTCAGATGAGCGCTTCAATCGCGGCGATCTCCGCGCAGATGCAGAACAGCTCCATTGCCACCTGCAGCTCCTCCACAGGCGGGAAGGTCGGTGCCAGGCGGATGTTGCTGTCGGCGGGATCGTTGCCGTAGGGATAGGTTGCACCCGCTCCCGTCAGCACCACACCCGCCTCCGCAAGCAGACGCACGGTGCGTTTGGCACAGCCTTCGCACACGTTGACACTGACAAAATAGCCGCCGTTCGGCGTGTGCCACTGCGCAATACCGCGACCGCCGAGCTCACGCTCAAGCATCGAAAGCACCAGCTCAAAGCGCGGACGAAGCAAAGCGGCGTGTAATTTCATATGCGCATTCACGCCGTCCGCATTCTTGAAGAAGCGCACGTGACGAAGCATATTCAGCTTATCAAAGCCGATCGTCTGCACGGTCATACGGCTCTTGATATCCGCCACGTTACGCGCGGATGCCGCCAGCACCGCCACACCCGCGCCCGGGAAGCTGATCTTGGAGGTGGACATCAGCTCGATGAACAGATCCTCCGAATTGTGCGTCTTTGCCTCATCAAAGATGTTGAGCAAGGTATCAGGGGTATCGGTCAGATGATGCACACAGTAAGCGTTATCCCACATCACGCGGAAATCCTCCGCGGCGGGCTTGAGCGCCGCAAAGCGACGCACCGTCTCATCGGAATAGGTGATACCGTCGGGGTTGGAGTACATCGGTACACACCAGATGCCCTTGACGAGCGGATCCTTGACATAGTCTTCCACCAGATCCATATCGGGGCCGTTTTCGGTCATCGGAATGACAATATTCTCAATACCGAAATATTCGGTGATACCGAAGTGACGGTCATAGCCGGGAGCGGGACACAGGAATTTGACACCCTCCAGCTTGCTCCACGGCGTACTGCCGCACAAGCCCTTGGCATACGCCGTCGAGATGTAGTCAAACATCAGATTCAGGCTCGAGTTGCCGCACACGATCACGTTGTCGGGCGACACATCCAGAAGCTCTGCGAACAACAGCTTCGCTTCGGGAATACCGTCAAGCAGACCGTAGTTGCGGGTATCAAAGCCCGTTTGCGTCAGATAGGTATCTTTCGCCGACAGGCTCTCAAACATCGGAAGCGTCAGATCCAGCTGTTCACTGCCGGGCTTACCACGGGACATATCCAGGCGCAGATCGCGGGATTTATACTCTTCATACAGCGCGCGAAGCTCGGAAAGACGCGCCGATAATTCCTCGGTCGTCGCCTTTTTCAGATTCAACATATCCATCAACCACCTTACATACGGATTGCACCGTTTTTCAAACTTGTACCATTATAGCGGAAGAGAACCGGTTTTGCAAGTTCTTTTTTAAAAACTTGCAAAAATTACACAAAAAGACCAATAAAATGCGCAAATAAGCCCTGAAAACTGGGCAACGGGTGGCGATTTTGTTCAAAATCGCCACCCGCATCTCTTTCATTATATGGTCTTATCCTGTTTTATGTCACCGCACAGCGTCACCGTAAGGTGGTCATTCAGACTTCCAACCGCGTTTGAATGATTTCCGCCAACGGCAAAAAGCCGATCGCTAATACACCCCACAAGGCGGTATACAGCGGACAGATCTGTCCCATAATATTAAACGGCACCTCACTGTAATCCCACACATTTTTGTGCAGGATCAGATTGAAGACCACGCCGAAGACAAACTCCACCGCCGTTACACCGATCGCACACAGCGATGCCTTGAACACAAGCGAGCGATGCCGCCACTTCCGGGCGATCGCCGCAAACATCATAAAACACAGCCCGCCCGCGATCAGCATACTCCAGTGGGTGCGACCGCGCCACAGCAGTTCGATCAATCCGTAACCGCCGCTTCCCACCGCAAACAAAGCCCCGTTCTTTTTCAGCCGTTTCACGTATATCACCTACGATAGTGTTTACGAAACAACGGGATCTATGCAAAAAGACACGAAGCAATTCGCTTCGTGTCTTTTCGATGCTTATCGTTTTTTGCGGATATACACGATCAACGCCCATATCGCCAGTGCGATCGCAAAAGCAAGCGCGACCTGAAACACAAGAAACCACAGGGCAAACTGCCCCACACCTGTCAGTGCCGCCAATCCGTGATCGGGGCGGTTGTTGAACCACACCATACACCCGAAGGCCACTGCCAACAGGATGCCGTCGGTCACCGCGGCGATCTTCCACCATCGTCTCATTCAAACGCCTCCGCTGTGAGCACATCGGCAAGCATACAGTAGGTTTCCGCGTAGTGCGGATGCTCCACGCCGCTGAGTCCGACTGCAATCAGTGCCGTCTTCGCATTTTCATAGCGGTCGGCAATGTTCAGCTCCACCGCAAAGCGGTATTCGTTGATCTCCTTACCCATAAATGCCGCCAACAGCTGCATAAAATATCCCGGGCTCTGACACACCTCAAAATCCCAGCCGCCGATCCAACCGCCTTCATACGTCGTGATGATGCAGACGGGACGCGCATTGGCAGGGATCTTGGCAATTGCCTTGTCGCGACTGCTCTCGCTCATCCCCGTATTTCTGATCGTAATGGTATCGTTCGAGCCGTCTCCGTGGCAGGCGCAGGTATACCGGTAGCAATCCACCCGCGGATCACTTCCCGCAGTGAGGATCCCGCCGAGAGCCGTCACACACGCATCCATATTATTGCCGTCGGAGTTGTAGTCGAAGATGCCCGTAAACGTCTCCCAGCGCGATTCATACGAATCCCTGACGCTGACCTTGGCCGTTGAACCGTAGCAGGTGTAGCCCCAATCGGCAATCGGCAGGCACGGCACAAAATCATCCTTATTCACTACATTGAAAACGGTTTTGTACGATGCGGCATCGCTTGCGAGCGTCGTGTTCGGAGCGGCAAACGTGTAGGTGAATGCCGTTGCTCCCGTTTTTTCCAGATTGGCACCCAAAATGTTGGCGATGCCCGCACCGCGGGAATGTCCCGTCACCCAGTACACAAGCGAGTCGCGGTACAGGTTGTTTTCATCAATATACCGTTCCACAAATGCCGCAATGCGGTTTGCCGCCACATCAAAGCCCTTGTGGTTATCGGTGTTGATCCAGTCATCCTGCTCGGTATCGTTGAGAATGTCACCGATATCGCAGTTGCTGGACCATTCCTCGATCGTCGCATTCGTACCGCGCACAACGACCGCCAGCACCGTGCGGATCTCTGAGTCCACCGTCACATTGCGATACCCGACGATGACCTCCGACAAATGCACATCGGTATAATCGGCACTGAGCGAATAGCTCTGTGCGTTCTGCATACCGAAATAGGTCATCACATCCGTCAGATGCTCCGCCGAAGTCTTCTCCGCCTCCGACGAATCGCAAAGCACGATCGAGCTCGGTTCATACGCCATCGCGGCAAACAGTGCCGACACACGGCTGATTTCCGGGTGATACACCGTATTGTCTTCAAAGAACCGCGTGAAATCCATATCGAACAGCATCGTGCTCGTGGCATATTCCGATGTCATCGTCCCCTTAAAGGTGTGATCGTACGGCAGCTTGTCGCTCTCATCGGGCACACCGTCGCCATCGGTATCGCTCAGCGTCGGATCGGATAACAGCGTCCCCTTCACCAGCACGTGCTCGCCGTCCCCGCTGTAAACCAGCTCCACTTTCACCTCTTCGCTGTCCGACAAGCCGTCTCCATCGGTGTCCGCTTTTGTCGGATCCAAGGAGATCGCCACGCCGTTGAACGCGATCATATGCGTTTCGTAATAATCGGGGATGCTGTCGCCGTCGGTATCGGTCGTTACATCGACAAGCTGATGAATATCCTCATACACGACCGACAGCTGAGCGGCCGTCTGCGCGGTATAATGCTGCCCGCCGACCGCCCTCGCATATTCTCTGAGAGTCTGTGCGGCGCTTAACCGATCACTGCCCAGCGCAACGGTGTAGGTGGTGATGCCCATATCGGTCACCAGTGCCGTCGTTGCCTCACGCAGAACGGCATCTGTCGGCAGACCGTCGGACAGCACGATCATCACTCTCTGCGTGTGCTCACGGAACGGGTCATATAAACCGACAGCCGTCTGCACACCCTCATACATATGGGTCGTGCCCTCACCGACAAACTGTTCCGTTGTCAGGCAGGCCTTCGCCGCTTCACGGTCATCGGTCAGATTCTCCGTCAATGCCGTGGCTTTATCCGAAAACCGCACCACACCCACGCGGCTGTTTTCGGGCAAGCGATCGATCAGATCGCGCGCAACCGCCAGTCGCTCTGCCTGCGGATCGGTTTCCTGCATACTGGCGGAATCGTCGATGACCAGCACGAGCTCCACATTTGCAAATACGGATGAGATGCCCCAGTAATCCTCCCACACAAACGCCGATTCATATACCGTGCGGTCAAGCAACACATAGGTACCCGTTGCGGATACCTCTGCTGTTGCTGTGCCGTTTTCCAGTGTGGTGACGATCGGTTCGAGCGTCTGCGTCGCTTCGCTGAAATAATACACCGTCGGCTCTGTTGCCGCCTTTGAAAGCGCAAACGACACCGTGCCGTTTTCAAAGGCACCGTCCACCGTCACATCCCGTGCCTGCGAAAGGCGACCGGGCATATCTTCGGGAAGCAAGCGATCGTTCGCTGTCGGTACAACGCACAGCGTCTCCGCCTGTGCACCGCCGACTGTCATTTCCACAACCGCCGTCCCACCTGCACCTTCGCTTGTGCAGGTCACATCAAAGGACTCCTGCGGGACACACGGGTCGGTTCCTAACACCGCCTCATAGCCGTCCCGCACACCGTCCAGGTCACTGTCGTAAGCAAGCGGATCGCAGGAAAGGGTCACCTCTTCGCTGTCGGATAAGCCGTCCGCATCCGAATCGCGCTTGGCAGGATCGGTGCCGAGTGACAGCTCCTGCGCATTGCTGATGCCGTCCCGATCGCTGTCCTGCTCCCCGTCCGCCACCAACGGATCGGTGGCAAGCTGTGTGATCTCCACACGGTCGGAGAAGCCGTCGCCGTCGGTATCTTCCGCGGTATCTGCCGTGCCGAACAGCTCCTCTATGTAAGACGCCAAGCCATCCGCATCTTCGTCGGTCGCTGTGTCCGCTTGTGTGATCTCCGTCGGAGCTGTCGGCTCCTGTCGGTCATTTTCGGTTAAAGCGGTGTGTCGCCGCTGTGAGATCGAAAAACACAAGGTTCCGCAAAGCAGTGCCACCGCCGCAACAACGGCGATCCATCGTTTTGAAACGTTCATCCCTGTCCCTCCTGCTTTTCACTGACATCATTGTACACCACATTTTGTTGTTTTGTCAACATCCTTGGTGTGTGTAACGGCATTTTGCCGCACACATTCCGTCTACCGTCCGTTTTTCAAGCGGTTATAAACAATACCCCGTGCATATCCTATGCACGGGGTATTGACAGAATGTCTTTATGCCAGCAAGGGCTTGAGAGCATCGGACAGCACCGTCTTTTGCGCCTCAGCCTCAGCAAGATCCTTACCGAGCGTGGTAAAATAGGTCTTGATCTTCGGCTCGGTACCCGACGGACGCACGATCACCGTCGCACCGCCTTCCAGACCGAACACCAGCACATCCGCCGACGGCAGACCCGTTTCTTCGGTCTTCGTGTAATCGGTCACCTTCACGACCTTGTAGCCGCCGAGCTCAGCAGGCGGGGTCTGACGGAGCGATGTCATAATACCCGCCATCTTGTCCATGCCGCTCAGACCCGGGAATTCAAACGAGTCCACCTTGTTGAGGTAGCGACCGTATTTCGCATAAATGGCTTCCAGACGCTCCTTGACCGACGAGCCGATCGAACGGTAATACGCCGCCATTTCGCAGATCAGCATCGAGCCGATGACCGCATCCTTATCGCGGACATAGGGGCCTGCAAGATACCCGTAGGATTCTTCAAAGCCGAGGATGAAGCGCTCCACCTCACCGTCTGCTTCCAGATTCGCGATCTGATCACCGATCCACTTGAAGCCCGTCAGCACATTGCGCATTTCGACGCCGTAGTTTGCGGCAACCGCATCGGCAAGCGGGGTGGACACAAGACTCTTGACCGCCACGGGATTCTTGGGCATCGTGCCCTTTTCAAGGCGACCCTCACAGATATAGTCGAGCAACAGCACGCCGACCTCGTTGCCGCTGACCAGCTCATACGAGCCGTCGGGACAACGCATCGCAATGCCCACGCGATCCGCATCGGGATCGGTCGCCAGCATCAGATCGGCGCCGATCTCCTTGGCAAGCTCCAGACCGAGCTTGAGCGCCTCAAAGATCTCGGGATTCGGATACGGACAGGTCGGGAAATTGCCGTCGGGATCCTTCTGCTCGGGAACGATCGTGATATCGTCAATGCCGATATCCTGCAGCACGCGCATCACAGGCACAAGACCGCTGCCGTTGAGCGGGGAATACACCAGCTTCAGACCCGCCGTCTTGCAGATGCCCGGACGCACCGAGCAAGCCTTGATCGCGTCGTACAACGCTTCCTTGCAGTCGTCGCCGACATATGCGATCAGGCCCTTTGCAAGAGCCTCGTCAAACGCCATCGTTTTAGCACCGTTCAGAATATCGGTATTCTGGATTTCCGCATACACGACAGCCGCCGCATCGTCGGTCATCTGGCAACCGTCGGGACCGTAGGCTTTGTAGCCGTTATACTTGGCGGGGTTGTGCGAAGCGGTGACCATCACGCCCGCATTCGCCTCATAATAGCGCGTCGCAAAGGACAGCGCGGGAACAGGCATCAGTGCATCGTAAAGGCGCACCTTAATGCCGTTAGCGGCAAGCACGCACGCCGTTTCTTTTGCAAACACATCGGAATTGATGCGGCTGTCATACGACACAGCGACCAGTTGATTACCGCCCTGCGTCTTGACCCAGTTGGCAAGGCCCTGCGTTGCCTGGCGCACCACATAAATGTTCATACGGTTGGTGCCGGCGCCCAGCACGCCGCGCAGACCCGCCGTACCGAATTTCAGAGCCACCGCAAAACGATCCTTGATCTCTTCCTCATTACCCTCTACGGCTTTGAGCTCTTCGCTCAGCGCGGGATCCTCTAAATCCGCCGCAAGCCAGCGTTTGTATTCGTCCATGTACATTGCAAAATCACCTTACCCCTCATGTTTATTGAAGTGCTATGTATAGTATAATCCTTTTTAAAGGCGTTGTCAATGCGCAAGTCGCATCATTCGGGTCTATATCAGCCAGCCGAAAAGGAAAAACAACAACGCAAGTACCCCGAACAGCAGGCACCAAAACTGACGCGAGAACAACGCATCCGAAATCTCATCCTCCGCCTCTACCACGGTGTGGATCCACGGAAACCGTTTCCAATAGATGACCAAAGTCAAATAAGCGGTATCCGACGGCTTATAATATCGCACCACTTTGGCATCATACGATTTCCCGCCGACTTTGTAACGGTATCTCGCCCGCGTTTCATCTTTTATAAAAATCCAACGTCCACGCCCACCATAACAATACTGATTCTTTTTATGCACGGTATCCTCACGCCATGCAGCCGCTTTGGCTGTCAAATGCGGACGGCACTTGAAGATGTACAGCACCAAGCCGTGCCAACCCGCGAAAAGTGCGCATACCGCGCCGATTACAAAGAAAATAATCATGTTTCTTTCCTTTCCGCTATCAGGCAAAAAACACGCCGAAGCCCCATCCGAGCTTACCGCCCGCTTTTATATGTGCGGCATAACGCCGTCGTGCGGTCGTGTCGGTCGGCAAACGGTCGGGATGCTGTTCATCCGTGTCAAACAGCCGCCACAGATCCGCCTTGTTTTTGCTGATCCCGTGGTGCAGGATCTCATACCGCTTCATAAAGCGCACAATGTTGCTCTTTTCTCCTAAAATGGTTTCATTCTCGGGATACAGCAGCCACGATTCGCACACAAAGGCAGTGTCGCCGTCGATCTCCTTTGCAAAAAATGCCGCCGCCTGTGCATACGCTTCCTCGCACGCCTGCGGCAACAGCGGTGTACCCGTGCGCGGAATATGCACGTTGATGACCTTGCTGTCGGGTGTCAGTGTTTTCCCATCCTTTTCGTAGGAATGCCCGAACGGCACAAGCTCAAACTGCAACCGCCCCAGCGCAAAGCGGGTCATATTGAAAAAGCCCTCAAACCATCCTGCCACGAAGCTGCCTATCACACCCTTGACCGCCTTGCATTCCTCCAACTTGTATTTCAGATCGAGCATCGAATTCCAAAAAATCGCCTCGTCGATTCCCTTTTCGCGGTATCTCTCACGCAAAGCCTTTGAAAGGCACATATAGAGAAGCAGCTCTGCCGTGTATTCGTGCACACCCGCACACTGTGCCGCCCTGTCGGCAAGCGTCAGCAACAGCGGATAGTCACACGCATCCTTTTCATATTCCGCCATTGCCTGCGCAAAGCAATCACAAGCCGTCGCATCCGCCGCAATGCGGTCATACACATCCGTCAACACAACGCAGTCCTCCTGCGCATATCCGCCCATTTGCCAGAACTCATTCAGATACTGTTTCATTGACTTGCTCTCCGATCATTTTGAGAATATACGCGTAGTTCTCAGGACGGTGCGGCAACAAGCACGCGGAGCAATCTTTGATCCCCGCCTTTGTAAAGGTGTAGCATCCGCCGCAATCCGTCATCGTGTACAGCGGACAAAAGCAAAACAGACAGTTCAGGTCCTCCTGCGTCTCGTGGCACGGATAGTATTCACATTCACGGTTGCAAAAGAAGGACGCACTGTTATTCAAAGCCATTTTCATCACCGTCTCCAGTATACCACACCCTCACGGAAAGCGCAACTGCACAAAAAAACTGCAGTTTCGAAAAACTGCAGTTTTTTATACTTATGTGAGAATAAGAGCCAGAAGCATCGCACGTGCATCCTGCGTGTTCACCTTGCCGTCGCCGTTGTAATCGGCCGCCGCCAACTGCTCATCCGTCAGCGTACCGCCAATCACCGTGTCAAGCATCAGCATACGTGCATCCTGCGAGCTGACCTCACCGTCGCCGTTGACATCCCCCTGCAGGATGTCGGGCTTGGGAGGATCAGGCGGCTGTACCTCCAGCGAACCGCTCGATGTTGCACCGTCCTGCACATAGTTGATCGCCTCAATGCGCGAAGCCTGCAACGCCTTCAGCGTCAGCGTACCTTCACCCATCATCGTGATCGTCACGCTCTTGACAGTGCTGTTATCAACGGCACCGCCGTTCCACTCGTAATAGCCGATCAGATTCATATCCACCACGTGATTGCCGGCGGGAAGTGCCGTAAAATCGCCTTCCAGACCGAACACGTTGAAGAACTCATTCTTGAACGACATCGTCGCATCACCGTTGCCGTTGGTCAGCTCCATCTGAATATCAAATTCAGCGGTGGTGCTCAGATCCATCAGCAGGTTGGTGAAATCGGTCGGATTGAAGGAATCGTTCACATTCATCTTGATGCTGTAGCCCTGTGCATCGGTCGCATTCATCGTCAGCGTACCGTTGCTGTAATTGTAGTTACCCGCTCCCGACAGCTGCGTGATGTTGCTGTTCATCAGCGTCTTGTAAGGATCGGTCAGTTCAAACTTCGGCGTCAGCTTAAGGTCGTACAGCTTGACATACGAATCGAGAGCACCGATGACATAATAGGTCACCTTGGTAAATTTGACATTGCCGCTTGCGGGTGCATGCCCCAGATTGCGGATATACGAGCCGACGTTGTAAAACTCCTCCAGCTCACCCGCAGGGAAGTCCGTGCCGCTCAGATTGGCGACATCCGACAGCATCAGGTCGTGTGCCGCACCGTCCTTATCGAGATAGGTCAGGCACACGTTGAACTGCGCTGTGCCGTCCTTCTTGACATACATATACGCATCGTTGGCACTGTCAAAGCTGTTCTCATAGGACATATATGCCGACGGCCATGTCCAGTTCTCCGCATTGCTTGCGCCGTTGTACAAGGTGACCGAGCCGTAGCTATCGTTATTCCAATACGGCCAGATAGCACCCTGCCCGTTGAAATCGTTGAGAACCAGCTGTTGCTCATTGGGCATCAGGTTGTTCTGTGCTCCCCAGTATTGCTCATCCCACTTGGCATACAGCGTGAAATCGTAAGGCACGGGCGTGCCGAACGTGTAGGGATCGGTCAGCTCGGGGTTGCAGTACCAGCCCGCAAAGTTGAACGCATAGCGGGTGGGAGCGGTCGGCTCGGTGAAGCCCTCGCCGTCCTTCACCTTAACGGGCTCCACAGCACTGCCGCCGTTGCTCTCGAAGGTGATGGTGTGCTTGGGAGCCAGGGGGCTGTCCGCCGTTTTGGCACCTGCCGCATATTGCTCCACATAGCTCCAGAAGATCTGCCAGAAGTAGCCGTCACGACCGCTCTTGTACTGACCCGCAGGGGTAAAGGCATTGGTCGCTTCGTTGTAGGTGGCACGCATCTGCATCGGGCAGTCCTTACCGGCATTGCCGTACTGCTGGGCATCGTAATGCATTTTAACAGCGGTCTGGTAGTTCAGTCCGTGACGCTCGCAAAGCACCGCAACCAGATACGCGGTGTTCTTCATCGTCTGATCGAACTGGTCCTCATACCACTTCATGATCGCATCGCCGTCCGTCCACTTCTCACCGCCGAAGGTCTCGGTTGCCGGGAAGTTGTTAACGCACATCTCAATACCGATCGAGTTACTGCTGGAAATAGGATTGGTGGAGGTACCCGCGTGACCCGCAAACTTGTTGTCAGGCACACCCTGATAGATCTCCTTGTCATCGACCGTGTAGTGCCACGCCGCCGTGGTGCTGGTCTTGTTGGTGTTGGTGTGCACGTTCTTGGCGTTTGCCGTGCCGACATAAGTACCGGTGTTATGCACCATAATGTACTTCAGGTTAAAGGCTCTCGTGCTCAACGAGGAACGGAAATCCACCGTCACCTTCGTTTCGGCATCGGTGCCCGCACCGAGGGTATAGGTTGTGTTGTTGGTTCTACCGTTGTGCGAAGGCATCACGTACGGCGATGCCGACACCCATTCGGGCACCAGCGCGATCGCGGGCATCATCGCCGCCATCATCACCAGGCACAGCAGGCCGGACAACAGGCGCTTCATCATAAGGATCGTCTCCCTTCCTGATTTTGGGTGTTTTGCAAACTCTTACAGCTATCATTATACATAATAAGCCATATATTGTCAACCGACCCTTGTGATATTCATCAAAATTTCCTCACTTTTGCCGCTGTTTTCGTCAATATAAACAACAACATTCCGCTCCGTTTGGCTATTTCCAAACAAAAATTCATCCCGCTAATGCGCTGAAATCAGACATTTTCTGCACACGTACGGACATTTTCAGCAACCGTTATCTCCACAGCCGACTCCCCGATCCCGTTTTCGCACAACAATTGCTTCACCCGCTCTTTCACCTCAGGGAGATCTCCGTCCGCTGTCAGGCACAGCATAACCGCCGTCTGTTCTCCGTCTGTGCTCCACACATACAACCGCTCAACCGACACAACGCCTTGTGCCGCCTGCACACTCTCACGTAACGCCTTTGTATCCAGCGGTGACGCTTCCAGAAGGATGGGTGCGCCCTCCTTCAGATGCCCGATCGCGTGAATACCGATAAACACCGCCAGTGCGATCGACAACAGAGGGTCGATCCACACCCAATCCGTCAGCCGTATGACAACCGCGGCAACCAGCACCGCAACCCATCCTAAAACATCCTCCAGTAAATGCCAGAACACCGCCTTCTGGTTGAACGACTCTCCCCTGTGCGTCAGCAGGGCGGCAACGCCGTTCACTGCAATTCCTAAAACAGCAAAGATCAGCATCCCGTCATAATGAATCGTTGACGGCTCTCTCAGCTTTCCGATTGCGTGAACGATCACCGCCGCCGAACCGATCAACAGCAGTAACGCCGTTACAAGTCCGCCCAGCACGGTATAACGGGCATAGCCGAAGGTGTAGCGATCATCCGCCGCGCGCTTGCTTTTCCTTTCAAACCAATACGCCAGCGCGATCCCGAGCGCATCGATCAGATCGTGCACCGCGTCCGACAGGATCGCCGCACTTCCCGTAAACACGCCGCCGACAAATTCCAGCAGTGAAAACCCCGTGTTGAGCAAAAATGCCGTCAGCATCGTTTTTTCCGTTTTCATCGAACCCCTCCTGTTGACACCATCCGAAAAATCGGATACAATAGAATTATATCGAACACATTGTTCGATTACTATTATATTCAAGCACTGGATTCTTTCAACAAACAAACCGCGGCAAATGTACGATACCGAACAGTTTTGCCGATCTGTACGAAGGAGAGATATGTATGGACAGACGACAGCACAAAACCCGCAAAGCCGTTTTCGACGCCTTCTCGGAACTGCTTTCCGTCAAAAGCTATCACCATATCACCGTCGGCGATATCCTTGCACGTGCCGACATCGGACGCGCAACCTTTTATGCCCATTTTGAAACCAAGGATTATCTGCTCAAGGAGCTGTGCGAGGAGCTGTTCTGTCATATTTTCGATGCCGCAAGCGATTCGCCGCCTGCCCACGATCACATTTTTCGGTGCGATGCTCCCGAATCGGTGTTTTTGCACCTGTTTGAGCACCTTGCGCACAACGACCGCCATTTGTTGCAACTGCTCACCGGTCAGAATGCACTGCTGTTTTCGCCGTATTTTAAAAGCGGACTGCGGCGACTGGTGCAGACACAATTGCCGCTGTTTGAAGCGCGCAGGCACGCCGAGCTACCCGACGATTTCTGGATCGATCACATTGTTTCCTGCTTTATGCAGACGCTTTTGTGGTGGCTCGAAAACGGCAAACAGCAATCCGCCGCCACCGTCACCTCCTATTTTCTGTTATCCGTATAACAAAACCCTCCGCAAGCCGACAGTTGTCGGTTTGCGGAGGGTTTATTTGCCTTTGCCTAAGCTCAGCTTACAGTAAGCCTTGCTCTTTCATCCGCGCCACTTTCAGAACAGCGACCTGTGTTTTGGAATCGCGCAGTTCATCCGCCATCACCATCTCCACCGCTTTTGCAAGCGGGATGCGCAACACATCCAGGAATTCATCCTCGTCCGTGTGCTGAGCACCGAACGACAGTCCCGTTGCCAGATACAGATGAATGATCTCCCCGCAGTAGCCCGGGGTCGGGTACAGCTTGCCGAGCGACACGATCGTTTTTGCCGTCGCGCCCGTCTCCTCGGACAGCTCGCGGATACCTGCCTTGAGAGGATCCTCGCCTTTTTCCAGCTTACCGGCAGGCAGCTCCGTGATCACCTCTTCATACGGACAGCGAAACTGCCGCACGAACAACAGCTCCTCATCCTCGGTCAACGCCGCCACGCACACGCCGCCCGGATGTGCCACAATTTCACGCATCGCGGTTTCGCCGTTTGGCAACAGTGCCTTGTTATGATAGACCGTGATCACGCGTCCGTCAAAAATCAATTGCTCCTGCAGTGTTTTTTCAACCAATTTTTCATCGTGCATAGTGTATCATCCTTTCACATAGATATATACATATACTCTTTCTAACAGACTACCAAAGGAGATCTGCTCTATGTCCTGTATCGTTACCGCGCAGACCGCCGACAGTCAGGCGGTTTTGGCGCTCTCATCCGCACTGTGTCATGCGTATCCGTTTTTGCAACGTACCGTCATCGGCACCAGCGTCTGCGGCCGTCCCATTGAAGCGCTGTCCGTCGGTCACGGTGAAAACGCCGTACTGTTCGCCGCCGCCTTTCACGCACAGGAGTGGATGACCTCTCTTGTGGCGCTCAGGCTGTGCGAGGAGCTGTGCCGCCTGTACAGCGGCGAGGTGATCCCCGAGCGCTTCAATTATCCGCTCGTCGCCGCCTCCCGCACCATCGTCATTGTGCCGCAGGTCAACCCGGACGGGGTGGACATCGCCGTTCACGGTTCCAAAGCAGGCGGCTCACACGCCGCTATGCTTCATATACAGGGAGCGGATATCAAAGGCTACTGGCAGGCAAACGCCGCAGGTGTGGATATCAATCACAATTTCAACGCAGGCCGTGAGCGGTTGCAGGCGCTGGAGCGCAGTCACGGCATTCACGCGCCCTGCGGCAGACAATTCGGCGGTACCTCCGCCGAAAGCGAACCCGAAACGCGCGCCCTCACCGCCCTTTGCCGCCGTCTGCCGTTCACACACGTCGCCGCCCTGCATTCACAGGGAGAAGAGATCTATTGGCAATACGGTGAGCGCACCCCGCCGATCGCTCGTATGACAGCGCGGGTAATGGGCTCCTTAAGCGGCTATACCCCCGCCGCTCCCGACGGAATGGCATCCCACGGCGGCTTCAAGGATTGGTTTATAGAAGAAACGGGACGGATGGGCTTCACCTTTGAACTCGGCAAAGGACACAACCCGTTGCCCCTGAGCGACTTCGAACCGCTGTGGGAAAAGGTAAAGGAAATGCTGCTGTTCACCGCGGTGCTCTGACGCGACGAACCCAGATCAGCACCACTGTCGCTGTCACCGTTGCCGCCGCGACCACCGCGATCACAAGCCAAAGTGCCGCCTGTGAAACGGGCGGTGCTTTTTCATAATCGTACGTTTCTGCCATCGGCGGTATGCCGTTCGTATAGTCATTGTGCAAATAGGCCGGCAGGAACAGCGCCTGACAATCTTCATACACCTTCACGGTATCCCGCTGTGCCTTTGTCACGATCACGGGATCGTAGCCGTACGATTCCAGACGCTGTACCTCGTTGTCCGACAGCGTGTGTGCAGAAATCAGCATCGTCTCGGGATCGTATTTCAGCCTCTCCACCGTTTCACCCAGACGGTTGATCATAAACGATTCCCCCGTTTCGGTATCGCGGCAGACATCCAGCCTGCCGATCGTCAGAAACCCGCGGTGTCCCAGCTCCGCATCCACAAACGCATAGGCGTGCGCCTGCTTGGGAGCATCCGGCTCTCCCGCTTCGACGCTGAGAAGCTCCTTGCGTCCGTCAAGATCGACATCGATAAACTGCACCCAATACACGGGGTAATCCTCCGTCCACACGGGCTCGCAGTAAATCGCCTGCATAAATTCTTCTGTTTCGGCTTCCGTATACGGCGTTGCCGATACAGGCAAGGTCAGCAACAGCGTCAACAGCATCACAGCCATCAGCAGTATCCGTTTCAAAGCATACCCTCCGTCGGTTCATTTGTGCTCAGTATAGCACATTCCGCCCGTCGGTGCAACCAAAAGTTCACCGCCGCATCGGATGCACTTGCCGCATCGGTAGTTATGTGCTATACTGATCTTGCGAAAACGCTCGGATTGTGTTGGTTACATATATACCCAAAAAATTTAAGGAAGTGAAACCGTAATGGCAACATTGCTTTACAAAACCCGCGGATCGGCTTCTCCGCAGGGCAAACCCAAGGTCTACCTCTGCTGTCACCCCGAGGACGCCGAACGCTTCACCGAAGCCGTGTGCGACGAACTGCTCCAAAAGCAAAACTGCGCCGTGTGGTATTTGGAAGACCCGCACGCCGTGCGCGACGAAGAGCTGCTCGACGATCTCAAATCGATGCAGTTGTTCGTGATGCCCGTCACAAGGCGACTGCTTTCCACCGAAAACCCCGCCATCGACACGGAGTTTGCGTTTGCGACGGAGCATCACATCCCCGTGTTACCGCTGATGCAGGAGGACGGACTGGACGTGCTGTTCAACGAACGTTGCGGCGATCTGCAATACCTCAGCCGCTTTGTCTCCGACCCCACCGCTATCCCCTATGACGAAAAGCTTGCAAACTATCTGTCCTCAGTGCTCATCGGTGACGAGCTTGCCGAAAAGATCCGCGCCGCCTTTGACGCGTATGTATTTTTAAGCTACCGCAAAAAAGACCGCCGCTATGCGCAGGAGCTGATGTGCCTGATCCATAAGCACGACTTTGCGCGCGATATCGCCATCTGGTACGATGAATTCCTCACCCCGGGTGAAAACTTCACCGATGCCATCCGCAAAGCCTTGCGGGACAGCGAGCTGTTTGTGTTAGCGGTCACCCCGCACCTCACCGAACCCGACAACTACGTGATGACCACGGAATACCCGCTTGCGCGCGAAGAGGGCAAGCCCGTCTTACCCGCGCAGATGTGCCCGACCGACCGTGACGCACTGGCAGGTGCCTTTGACGGCATTCCCGCGTGCACCGATGCGCACGACGATGCGGCAATGTCCGACGCGTTGCTTGACGCATTGCGGGCGGTCGCCTGCCGCGAAAACGACACCCCCGAGCACAATTTCTTTATCGGTCTTGCCTATCTCGGCGGTGTCGATGTGGAGGTAGACCGCGACCGCGCCCTGACGCTGATCACCTCCGCGGCAGAGGAAGGCTTGACCGAAGCACTCGACAAGCTCGTGGAGATGTACCGAAACGGCATCGGTGTCGAACGCAACTTCCGCACCGCTATTCACTGGTTAGAACGAAAAGCGCAGTTTGCGCAAAAGCGGTACACCGACAACCCCACCGAAGAAAACGCCAACGATCTCTTTTGGTGCTTTATGGATTGCGGCGATGCGTTAAAAGGCATTGCCGATCTTGACGGTGCAAAAGCGTACTATCAAAAAGGGTTGGAGCTTCGCGTCACCCTTGCCGACGAAACGGGAACGGTCGAAGCCCGCCGCGATCTGTCGGTCAGCTACGAAAGGTTAGGCGATATTGCGAAAGCCCAAGGCGATCTTGACGGTGCAAAAGCGTACTATCAAAAGGGCTTGGAGCTCTCGCTCACCCTTGCCGACGAAACGGGAACGGTGCAGGCGCGCCGTGATCTCTCAATCAGCTATAATAAGTTAGGCGATATTGCCGAGACCCAAGGCGATCTTGATGCAGCAAAAACGTATTACCAAAAAGGCTTGGAGCTTCGCGTCACCCTTGCCGACGAAACGGGAACGGTCGAAGCCCGCCGCGATCTCTCGATCAGCTACGAAAGGTTAGGCGATATTGCGAAAGTCCAAGGCGATCTTGACGGTGCAAAGGCGTACTATCAAAAAGGCTTGGAGCTTCGCGTCACCCTTGCCGACGAAACGGGAACGGTCGAAGCCCGCCGCGATCTTTCAGTCAGCTACGATAAGTCAGGCGATATTGCCGAGGCTCAAGGCGATCTTGACGGTGCAAAGACGTATTACCAAAAAGGCTTGGAGCTTGCCGTCACCCTTGCCGACGAAACGGGAACGGTAGAGGCGCGCCGTGATCTCTCGGTCAGCTACGAAAGGTTAGGCGGCATTGCCGAAGCCCAAGGCGATCTTGACGGCGCAAAAGCGTATTATCAAAAAAGCCTGGAGCTTGCCGTCACCCTTGCCGACGAAACGGAAACGGTGCAGGCCCGCCGTGATCTCTCGATCAGCTATAATAAGTTAGGCGATATTGCGAAAGTCCAAGGCGATCTTGACGGTGCAAAGACGTATTACCAAAAAGACTTGGAGCTTGCCGTCACCCTTGCCGACGAAACGGGAACGGTCGAAGCCCGCCGCGACCTGTCGGTCAGCTACGAAAAATTAGGCGATATTGCGAAAGCCCAAGGCGATCTTGACGGTGCAAAGACGTATTACCAAAAAGACTTGGAGCTCTCGCTCACCCTTGCCGACGAAACGGGAACGGTGTTAGCACGCCGCGATCTGTCGGTCAGCTATAACAGACTCGGTGATATTGCCGAGGCCCAAGGCGATCTTGACGGTGCAAAGGCGTACTATCAAAAGGGCTTGGAGCTTCGCATCACCCTTGCCGACGAAACGGGAACCGCTGAAAGCATCGATGATCTTGCCATATCGCACTACAAACTCGCCTTTGTCAGCGATACCGCCGAAAAAGTCACCCATCTTCGCGAAGCGTTGCGACTCTTCACCCTGCTTTGCGAGCAATGCCCGCAGGTGCCGATTTACCGACAAAGACGCGATATCGTGCAGAGCGAGCTTGACAAGCTCACTCCCGCCGACACAAGCGGCAACAATACCTCCCCCAAAAAGCGCAACCCTCTTGAAAATGAACTGCAAAACCTCTTCAACAGCAAAAAGCCGTAAACATTCCCCGCCGCGGATCGATTTTTTCGATCCGCGGCATTTTTTTGCGGATGCCCCGCCGTTTTGCGGCAACGCGGTGCCTTGGTGCCGCCACTTTGCCGCAATTTTCAAATTCTCTGCCGAGGAATCCCCCCGACGACTTCGCCGTCGCCTTCCTCGCCGGAGACGGCAACCCCTTTGTCCGCGTTGCGGACATTTCCCCTGACAGGGGAATCGCCTTTAACAAGGTGGTCAAGGATCAAGAAACACCTAAACAGGCGGATCTTCTTGCCTCCCTTGTCAAAGGGAGGTGGATTTCGGCGTCAGCCGAAAGACGGAGGGATTCTTCAAAGGGAATCCCCCCGTCACCGCATAGCGGTGCCGACCCCCTTTGACAAGGGGGTCAAGGACTTGGGGTGCCTCCTGCATAGTAGAAAACGGCAGTCTTCTTGCCTCCCTTGTCAAAGGGAGGTGGATTTCGGTATCACAAGATACCGAAAGACGGAGGGATTCTTTCCTACTCTCCGTTAAGGAATCCCCCCAACGGCGGCAGCAAGCCGCCGCCCCCGACGATGCCGGTGGATGGGATCCAACGACCGCCGTTTCGCGGGGATAAACCGAAAAAACCGCCGATGCGATTTCTCGCATTCGGCGGTTTTTCGAAAAAGAAGATAAATAAAAATAGAGAGGATTGGGCAAAATCGTTTATGCGGCAATGTCAATGTGTGCCGCGGCGCGCTGACGGCGAACCAGACGCAGGGGCTCCATCGTGTTGAACATATCCGCGCGGAAGCGGTTGCGCAAACGCACACGCGCCTTGAACTCCTCACGGTCATTCTTCATCGCTACGGCGCACGCGATCAGCACCGCCGCGCGAGCCGCCACCAAAAGCAGCATCACCGCGGGGTTGGTCACGCCCGACAGCAGTCCGAACAGCGCCACCTCACCGACCGCCATCAACAGGGCGATCCCCGCCACGCGACGCGTTGCCGCAAAATGTGCTTTGATCATCATATACCCGGTCATCATCACAAACGCCGTGATGCTTACAATACTGATTACCATACTCATACTTGTGTACCTCCTCGAACAACCGTTAGAACAAACGTTCAACTATATTATACCGAACATTTTCAAAAAATCAAGTCTTTTGGCACAAAAAGAAATGCCAATTTTGTAACGAAAGGTGTCGCATATCTGCACACCTTGTGGTGTTTTCCACGTTTTTGACGCAAAATGTGGGCAATTTCGGCGTTTTCACCGCCTTTTTCCACATCCCGCTCATTTGTTCGGCGTTCACCCATTGTTCGCTCGTTTGTTCGGCAATTTTGTTCACTTTTCCACCGCACAAGCAACGAAAACAGCAGGCAAACGCGCCGCTTGTTCGGCACGCTTGCCTGCTTATCTTTGTTTTATTCGCCTTGTTCATCCCGATTGCCCGAGCCGGACGGTCTCACAACCCGTCTTGCGCGCGGCTTCTCCGTCAACCGCGGCGCATTGTGCAACAGCACCAACAAGCAATCGTGATACGGTTCCTCAAGCACCTCTTCCCTGCACGCAAGTGCCAGCGCTTCCATCTCCTCCGCCGTAAAGCTGTTGCACAGCCATTGCCGAAACCGCTTGCGCGCCCGACTGTCGTGTGTGGAGCACTCCCAGCCGCGGGAACGGTAATCCCCCCAACGCTCGCGGCTAATCACCATCACCGCATACGAAAGACTTGTGGCAGTGTCCTGATGCTCACGCCACGTGATCTCGGAGAGAACGGCATTCTTGAGCCTGGGCAGCTCGTTGCCGTATTGCTCCATCCGATCCGACTTTTCGGCAATCAACTGAACAAAACGGGCCATCCGTCCGGCAAACGATGCCGTCATTCTATGCGCCTCCTTTATTTGCGTATCATCATTGTACCATAAAAAACGAAAAAATGAACATTCTCCAAAAAATGGTGCGGATATTCATCAAACTGTGTGTCACACTAACCTTGCAAACGCGGACACGATGCGCGGCGCAAAACGCCGCTTGAATAAAAGGAGAATACACGTTATGGCTAAGAACAAGAATGTTGTCCCCGAAGCCCGCGAGGGCCTCAACCGTTTCAAGATGGAAGCTGCCAACGAAGTCGGCGTCAACCTCAAGCAGGGTTACAACGGCGACCTGACCTCGAAGCAGGCGGGCTCTGTCGGCGGCCAGATGGTCAAGAAGATGATCGAGTCCTATGAGAACAGCCTGAAATAACGCTGATTCTTTCAGGGACACAAAACGGGCGACCTGTCGGGTCGCCCGTTCTCATTACATCGGATGCTCTTCAAAATACCGCACGATCGCGGCGGCAGTCGGCTTGGTCATCCCTTTGACCGTCATCAATTCCTCCTCGGTGGCACCCGATACCGCCTTCACCGAGCCGAAATGCTTCAAAAGTGCCTTAGCGCGCGTCTCACCGACCCCCTCGATGGCGGTCAGCGTGGTCGAGATCTTCCGGCTGCGGGTCTTGCGGTGATACCCGATCGCATAGCGGTGAACCTCCTCCTGCATCGACGACACCAGCGTGAATGCGGTGCGATGCGATTGCACGGAAAGCTCCTCCCCGCCCGCCGTAATGGCACGGGTACGGTGATGTCCGTCCTTGACAAGGCCAAACAACGGCACCTCGATCGCCATTTGTCTGAACACCTCGGCAACTGCCTGCACCTGCGCTTCACCGCCGTCAAGCAGGATCAAATCGGGCAGGCGGTCAAACCCGTCCGCACCCTCTTTATATTCGGCAAAACGGCGCGCAAGCACCTCCTGCATCGAAGCGGGGTCATCACCGCCTTTGGCAATGCGGATAGCAAAGCGGCGATACGCACTCTTAAGCGGCTTGCCGTGTTCATAGACGATCATACCCGCAACGGGATCCTGCCCCGCCGTATGCGAAATATCGTAGCATTCGATATACTGCGGCGGAGCCGACAGTCCAAGAAGCGATGCCAGCTCGTTGAGTGCGGTCGTTTCCCTGCCGCTCATACCGAGCTGATCGGCAAGATACTGCGCGGCATTGTCGCGGCACATCGCCACAAGCTTTGCCTGATCCCCTTTTTGCGGACACACGATATGCACCCGCCGACCTGCCCGCTCAGAAAGATACTGCTCAAGGATCTCGGCATCCTCGGGCAGACCGTCCACGGTGATCTGCGGCGGGATCTCGCGTCCGCCCGCATAGTAGCGGCTTAGGAATTCCCCGCGATCCGCCGCCTCGCCTTCAATTTCGTCCACTATGTATTCCTCGCGGTCGGTCAATGCACCGCCGCGCACACGAAACACCTCAAAGCACGACCGACCGCTCGCACGCACCATCGCGACCACATCCTGCTCCGTGACACGCGACATCACGACCTTCTGACGGCTGTCAATGCGTCGGATCGCGGCAATGCGGTCACGCAGACGCGCCGCCTTTTCAAATTCCATATTCTCTGCCGCCTGCATCATCTCTTCCTGCAGCTTGGCGATCATCGCACCGCTGCCGTGGGTGAGCAGATCCACCGCTCCCGCGACCCGCTCGGCATATTCCGCCTCCGTGACACGTCCCGTGCACGGCGCACAGCATTGCCCCAAATGGTGATTCAGACACGGACGCTCGGTGCGAAGCGGCTTTTTCCCGTATTGCAACACCCGCGTGCAGGTGGACAGACCGAACACCTTGTTTGCCTCATCCACCGCCTGCTTGATGCCGTACGAGCTCATATACGGCCCGATATACCGCGCACCGTCCTCCTGCTTTTGCTTGACGACCGCAATACGTGAAAACGGCGGCGGCGACACGCGGATATAATGATAGCCCTTGTCATCCTTCAGAAGAATGTTGTATTTCGGCGCATATTGCTTGATCAGTGAGCATTCCAGCACCAGTGCCTCGAACTCACTGCCGACCACGATGTATTCAAAGCGCTCCACGTGCGCGACCATCTGCCGCACCTTCGCAGAATGATTCGTCTGCGACCCGAAGTATTGACTGACGCGATTTTTAAGCTGTTTTGCCTTGCCGACATAGATCACCTTATCGGATTTGTCGTGCATAATATACACACCCGGCAACAGCGGCAACGCCATTGCCGTTTTGCGCAGACGTTCCATCCGTTCGTCATTCATCGGTGATCACCTCGGTGTATGTATTATAGGTAGCCGCCGCAGGTTCGCGGCGATCGTTGCCTCCCTCCTTGTGGGTGTTTGATCGCAAGACCCACGGTAGGATTGTAGGGAACGGATTTATCCGTTCCGTTCAAAACGGAAGGCATGAATGCCTCCCCTACAAAATCTTATCGAAGGAGGATTCCGTCTTGTTTTACGCGACCGCGCCCAAAGGACGCACGGTTCTCAGAGTCTGCGCGCCGCAAGCCTCCCCTTGCTTCAATGGGAGCACGCTTTCCCCTGCCCAACGATTTTACCCGTCCGCGCAATCTGTAAGTTGAGTATACCACACATCCGCTGCAAACACAATCGTAAAAACGCAAAAACGCCATCGGCAAGCTGCCGATGGCGTTTTTTTTCTTGAAATTAGTCAGCGAAACCGGACTGCACCAGCGCCACAAGCGCTTCGACAGCGTCTTCTTCGTCAGCGCCGTCCGCGATCACGCGGATGTCGGTGCCGCCGACGATGCCCAGAGAAAGGACACCCAGAAGGCTCTTCGCGTTGACGCGGCGCTCTTCCTTCTCAACCCAGATGGAAGCCTTGAACTCATTGGCCTTCTGGATAAAGAACGTTGCGGGACGAGCGTGCAGACCAACCTGATTCTGAACCATTACGTCTTTGACATACATGATGCATCTATCTCCTTTTTTTCTTCACGGATCATCCCCGCGAAAGAATGATTTGCCTTAATCGGAACACGCTTATTATACCACAAAAATATGCCGCGTCAAATGCTTTTGCGCCTGTTTTGACCAATTTTCGGCAATTTTGTACACCTGCCTTATTTTACGACTGTTTAAAAACCCCGATTTGGCCATTTTGACATAGTTTTTTCAAATATTTTTGGTTTTCCTTTACAACAAAAGAGCCTGATTATCGTTATTTTAACCGAAAAATACGCCGATCATTCCGGATCGGCGTTGTTTTCTTCGGTAAATGTTGCCAAAAACCCGATATCTCGTTTGGTCAGCTGAGCCGTTTCCAAAAGATCGGGGCGGTGTTGCTTGGTGCGGTAAAGCGATTGCCGACGCCGCCACAGCTCAATGCGCTTGTGATCGCCCGACAGCAACACCTGCGGGATCTCGCGTCCCTCCCACACCGCAGGACGGGTGTACTGCGGATATTCCAGCAATCCGCTGTAATGGCTCTCATCCTCAAAGCACACATCCTCCGACAGCACCCCGGGGATCATACGGGAAATGCAATCGGCAAGCACCAGCGCAGGAAGCTCACCGCCCGTCAGCACATAATCGCCGATGGAGATCTGCTCATCCACAAGAGCATCCAGCACACGCTCGTCCACGCCCTCGTAATGACCGCACAGAATGCACAGATTGTCCATCTTCGCCAGTTCTTTGGCGCGTTCCTGCGTCAGGGTTTTCCCCTGCGGAGACATATAGATCAGGTGCGGGCGCGTACCCGCCTGCTCACAGACGGCGCGGAAGCAATCGGCAATCGGCTGTGCATACATAATCATCCCCTGTCCGCCGCCGTAGGGATAGTCGTCCACCTGCTTTTGCTTGTTGAGTGTGTAATCACGGATCTGGTGAGTGTGAAACTCCAGGATCCCTTTTTTACGCGCTCTGCCGATAATGCTCTCGGACAACACCGTCTCGCACATATCGGTAAACAGCGTCATAATATCAATTCTCATCGTCAAACAAGCCTCCGATGGGTGTGATGCGGATCACACCGCCGTCGATATCCACCTCTTTGATGATGAGCGGCACAGCGGGAATGAGCACCTCACCGTTTGCCGTCTGCACGTGATACACGGCATTGGCACCCGTCTGGCTGACATCCGTCAGCGTACCGTATGTCTCACCGCTGTCCGCGTCGATCACGCTAAGCCCCTGCAGATCCCGCACAAAATAACGGTCCTCGGGCAAGCGGAAATCGTCGCGGTGAGCAAAGAGCATTTTCCCACGCAACGCCTGCGCCTGCTCAACTGTCTGCACGCCGTCAAGCGTGACAAGCGCAATGTTCTTATGTACACGGGCACGCACCTTGACAGGTTTTGTGCCGTTTTCATCCCAGTACAGGGTCTTCATTTTGCATAACTGTTCAGGCGAATCGCACCACGGCTGTACGCGCACTTCCCCGCGCACACCGTGCGTGCCGACGATCTCGCCCGCTTCCAGATACATCACTTTCGGCATTCCGATGCCCTCCTTATTTTAAGCCTGCAAATGAAAATTTCGTGTGATAGATTGCCTCAAAACTTGAAATACGACAGCCTTGCAAGGAGAATAACGCCGTTAAAGGCAAAACACACAATATCAGCGGCAGGTTCGGGTATCTCCTGTTACGCTAACCACAGCGCCTCGGTTTCGTGGCGCATCGGGCGGCACATCAAGGCTTTGAGTGCATCGCGCGGGGACGCATCCTCGTAGCAGATGCGATAGCACTGTTCCGTGATGGGCATATCCACACCCATTTTCTGTGCTAAACGGAACGCCGTTGCCGCGGCAAAATACCCTTCCACCGTACCGACCTCCGCAATGGCATCCTTGGGGGCTTTTCCTTTACCGATGAGGATGCCCGCACGGCGGTTACGCGAGTGCATACTGCCGCAGGTGACGATCAGATCGCCCATACCCGACAGTCCCGCAAACGTTTCCGCCCGCGCACCGAGTGCCGTTCCTAAGCGGGCGATCTCGGCAAGTCCGCGGGTCATCAGTGCCGCTTTGGTGTTGTCACCCATGCTCAGTCCGTCGCAGATACCCGCGGCAAGCGCAATGACGTTTTTAAGAGCGCCGCCGAGCTCCGCACCGATCACATCGTCGGTGACGTAAATGCGGAAGCTGCCGTTCATCAACAGCTCCTGCACCTGCTCTGCCGCCGACACATCGGCGCTTGCGCACACAATGGAGGTCGGCACGGCACGCGCGACCTCTTCAGCGTGAGAAGGACCTGTCAGTGCCACCACACGCGCGAAGGGAAGTTGCTCCTTCACAACCTCCGTCAGACGCTTGAACGTGGTATCCTCAAGACCCTTGCTGACATTGACGATCAACGCGCCGTCTGCAATGACACCCTGAAGCATTTCGGCAGTCTTCGACACCGCAAAGGACGGCACCGCCATCAGCACCGCATCCGCACCGGCCGCACAGCCGATATCGGTCGTCAGCTCAATGGACGGCGGCACGGGCACTCCGGGCAACAGCCGACGGTGCTCTCCGTGACGACGGATCTCACAAAGCTCTTCTTCAAACGGTGACCACAAACGCACCGTATGCCCCTCACGGTCGGCCATCACGGCAAGTGCCGTGCCGAAGCCGGCACCGAGAACGGTAATTACAGCCATGGCGAGCCCTCCTTACGATTTCTTTTGACCGATTTTGTTTTCGGTTCCGTTGAGAATGCGTTTGATGTTCGCGCTGTGCTTCATAACCGCCAGACCGACCACAAAGATCGTCATAGCCGTGACAAACGCAATACACGCCGCACTTTCGTGCACCACATATTTAAAACGGATAAAGATGGACAGGCACAGTGCCACACCCGCCAGAATGGAACCGAGGGACACCATTTTGGACAGCAATACCACAATCGCAAATACACCGAGTCCGATAAGTGCCGTCGGCCAGTCCACCACGAGCATCATCCCCAGCACCGTCAGCACACCCTTGCCGCCGCGGAAGCCGAAATACAGCGGATACATATGCCCGATCACACACGCGGCACCCGCGACAAACGCGCCGTAATATCCTAAATGGGCAACGCCGCACAGCGGAAACCACACAAATTGCGCGAGCAACGCCGACACGACGGCTTTACCGACATCACCAAGCGATGTCAGTGCCGCTAATTTTTTGCCGTGGGAACGGAGCACATTGGTTGCACCCGCATTACCGCTTCCCTTTTCGCGGATATCCTCGTGGGTAAATGCCTTGGTCACGATAATCGCAAAATCCAGGCTGCCGAGCAAATACGCCGTCACCGCCGAAATCAGCAACGGCAGCCACGTATAGCTGAGTACCGTCAACACAAAATCCATCGTTTATGACTCCTCTCGTCGGATCACTTGCTTGATTCACCGCGCTCACGCACGATAAAGCGGATGGGGGTTCCTTCCAAGCCAAAGGTTTCGCGGATCTGATTTTCCAGGTAGCGTTGATAGGAGAAATGGAACAGCTCCGCGCTGTTAACAAAGCATACAAAGGTCGGCGGTGCCACCGCCGCCTGCGTCATATAGAAAATGCGCAGACGGCGACCCTTATCCGACGGCGGCTGCACACGGGCAGTTGCCTGTGCCAGCACATCGTTGAGCATACCCGTGGCAATACGGGTCATATTCTGCTCGTGTACATAACAGATCAGCTCATACAAACGGTCAAGGCGCTGACCCGTTTTCGCGCTGATGAACACAAACGGCGCATAGGACATAAAGCTGAAGTCCTCCATCAGCTTTTTGCGCATCTGATCCATCGTCTTGTCGTCTTTTTCAACGGCATCCCATTTGTTGACCGCAATGATGCACGCCTTGCCCTGTTCGTGTGCGATACCCGCCACCTTGCTGTCCTGCTCGGTAAAGCCTTCGGTAGCATCGATCATGATCACGCACACATCCGCACGCTCCACCGCCATTTTGGCGCGGAGCACGCTGTATTTTTCAACATCGTCGTTGACCTTGCTCTTGCGGCGAAGTCCCGCCGTGTCGATAAAGAGGAAGCGTCCGAATTTGTTTTCCACTTCCGTGTCGATCGCATCGCGCGTTGTACCCGCAATATCCGACACAATGGAACGCTGTGTACCCGACACCTTGTTCACAAGCGAGGATTTGCCGGCGTTGGGGCGACCGATCACCGCCACCTTGATTATGCCCTCTTCCTCTTCCTGCTCGGTCGGATCGGGCAGATGCGCCGTCACCGCATCCAGCAAATCGCCCGTGCCGTGACCGTGCACCGAGGACACGGGAATGGGATCACCGAGTCCGAGGTTGTAAAATTCATAGAAATCGGGAGGCACTTCACCGACACCGTCGCATTTGTTGACACACAGCACGACGGGTTTTCCCGAGCGTTGCAGCATACTTGCCACTTCCGCATCGTTAGCGGTCAGTCCCGAGCGCACATCGGTCACCAGTACGATCACATCCGCCTGTTCGATGGCAAGCTGTGCCTGATAGCGCATCTGCGACAAAATCACATCGTCGCTGTACGGCTCGATACCGCCCGTATCGGCAAGCATAAACGTGTGACCGTTCCATTCGCACGGCGCGAAAATACGGTCACGCGTCACACCGGGAGTATCCTTCACAATGGACAGTCGCTGTCCGATGAGCTTATTGAACAAGGTGGATTTTCCCACATTCGGGCGGCCGACAACCGCCACAACCGGTCTTCCCATCCTCAAGCCCTCCTTTATATATAAAGTATTCCTTATTTTTCTTCTTCAAAACAAACGGCTTCCAAAAGCGCATAGCCGTTGACGGCAACCGGCACGACCGGCACGCCGATCTCCCGACTGACCTCCTCCAAGGTGAGATCGTCCAGGAAGCAGTCGCCCTCATACCGAAGCATACAATCGGGGATGAGAACACGCGTCGCATCACAGCCTTTGAGCTGAGCGATCAGATCCCGACCCGTGACAAGCCCTGCCACCGTGATCGTTTCTCCGAAAAAGTCATTGCGGATGGCGCGCACCTCGCAATCGATCTGCTCAAAACGTGCTTTTGCCGATTCCACCAATTCCTTGATAAACGGCGCGGCGGACACACCCGTCGCAATCCACGTTTTGCCCGCATTCGGTTCGCCCTCAAGATTGTCAAGTGCATCCGCAAACTCCTCACGTTGCAGACTGAGCACGCCGACACCGTTTTCTAACTGCGGATAGTCCCCGTAAAATGTCGGGGGCGGCAATTCGCGCTGTGCGATCAGGTAAAATTCATCCGACGGATACACCACGCGGTTTCCCGTTTCCTTGAGCAGGCGGTCACCGAATGCCGTCATCGTGTCGATCACCGCCGCGGCTTCCTCTTTGGTGAATAAGCGAAGCGGTGTCAGTCCGTCACGGTGCTTGGTCAGTCCCACGGGCACTGCCGCCACACTGTTCAGCGACGGAAGCAGCTTTGAAAGATCCTCGAGTGAGCGCATCAGCTCGTCTCCGTCATTCCACTCGGGACACAGCACCAGTTGACAGTTCAGCTCGATCCCCGCCTGCGCAAAACGCTCCAGCCAGCCGAGTGCTTCGCCCGCAAAACGGTTGTTCATCATTTTACAGCGCAGTTCGGGATTGGTGGTGTGCACGGAGACATTGACAGGACTGATGTGCATATCCATAATACGCTGACCCTCTTGCTCGGTCAGATTGGTCAGTGTGATATAGTTGCCGAACAAAAACGAAAGGCGGCTGTCGTCGTCTTTGAAATACAGACTGTCGCGCATCCCCTTGGGCATCTGATCAATGAAGCAAAACACACACTTGTTGCGACAGCTGTGCTGTTCATCCATCAGGTAGGTTGCGAATTCCAGACCGGGCTCTTCGCCCTCCACCGTGATCACACGGGTACGGGTATCGTCCGAACTGCGGAACACCATCTGCAGGCGGTCTTCGATCACATAAAACCGATAGTCAAGTCCGTCGTTGATCTCGTGTCCGTTGATTTTGAGCAAGCGGTCACCCGCCTGGATGCCCTTATCGGCACAAGGGCTTTTCGGGATGACGCCGTCGATCACAACCGCCACATCCGCCGCCTCCTTTCGCAAAGGTCGTCATAATAAAACAAAAAGAGCTCTAAAAAATGGCAAAGCAGAACCACCCACCCCTTTAAACGTTCACAAAACAGGACAAGCCTGCCTGTGCCGATCCAAGGGCAGTGATCCTGCCAATGACCATTTGTTACAGCTCTGTGTTACGGGCAAGATGAAGAATCAGTCCTCCACCTTCACAACTTGTCTGCCGTTGTAATAGCCGCAACTGCCACACAGACGGTGCGGGCGCTTGTAATCGCCGCACTGCGGGCACTTCATCAGCGCCGGGGCGTCCATCTTCCAAACGTTGTTACGTCTCTTGTCACGACGAGCCTTGGAATGCTTTCTCTTCGGAACCGCCATGTCAGCACCTCCTTAAATTTGATAATCAAGAGTTACTCTGTTTCTTCTGTCAGCAGGGATGCAAGCACTGCAAAGCGCGGGTCACCCTTTTTCTCCTGACAGCCACAGAGTCCGTCATTGAGATTCTTGCCGCAATGCTGACATAAACCGCGGCAGTCGCTTTTGCACAGAGTCTTTTGCGGAAGATTCAGATAAATATCTGTCTCTGCAAGGGGCTCAAGCTCCAGTTCATCGTTTTCCACGAGAATGAGCTCGTCCGAATCCTCGTCATTCAGCGAGGACACCAGAATATGCTCTGCAGTTGTCTCTGTTTCGAAGCGGACAGGAGCAAGACAGCGATCGCACACACCTTCAAACATATACACATACGTCACGGTCAGCCAAAGCATCTCCGCGCGTGCCACGACCTCACCCTTTACCCTCACGGGAGCCGCCAGTGGATGCGTTCCCTGAAAGTCAAACGACGAAAGGTCAAGCTGTGTATCGATTGCCAGTCGGTCGATCTCTCCCGCAAAAAGCGGTTTCAACTGTAAAGTCATAGTCCACCTCTAAGCGTCACGCAGAATATTATATCCGCGCAGGTCAAATTTGTCAATACATTTTTTGAGGTTTTCCCGAAAAATGCACCGACTTATTGCGTTTTACAAAGAAAAGCGGCATTCGCAGGGAGCGAATGCCGCCCGTTTTCAAATCAGATCTCTTCCGCGATGCCTTTCAGGCGCTCGGGAACCTCAGACGGATCTGCCGAAATAGACATCACCACGTTGGTGTTGGCTTTTTCCGCAAGAACACTCAGCTTCTCCACGAAGGTCGCCAGTGCTTCCATATCACGACCGCCGATCTTCAGCGTGGAATCCACGAAGATATCGGTGATATCGTAGTTACCTGCACACATACCGGCAATATAACCATACAGCGCATCAAAGCCGACGATGCCGTACTCATCCGCAACCGCCAGGCGGGTCTTATGGCTCAGATCAAAGGTGAGCGTGCTGTCCTTTTCGATAAACACAACACAGCCGTTCGACGCATTGGTCGCCGCCGTGCACATATCGAGCAGACGCTTCGTTTTTCCCGAGCCTTTGTTACCGAGAATCAAAGTGATCATAGTATTTGTCCTCCTTTATCTATCACACCGTCAGCGACGGTTCTATACCTAATCAGCGGCCGAGACGAGCTTCCAATGCTTCCTTCTCGCTCTCATAGCCGGGTTTGCCCAGAAGAGCAAACATATTCTTTTTGTAGCTTTCTACGCCGGGCTGATCAAACGGGTTGACGCCGAGCATATAACCCGAGATCGCGCAGGCCTTCTCAAGGAAATAGATCATATAACCGAGAGACGCTTCGTCTGCCGCCGGCATACGGAGCACCAGCGTCGGCGTGCCGCCGTCCGCGTGTGCAAGCACCGTGCCTTCGAACGCCTTTTCGTTGACAAAGCTCATCGGACGACCGGTCAGGAAGTTCAGACCGTCAACGTTTTCGGGATCCTCCTCGATGACCAGCTCCGAGGGAGCCTTGTCAATCATCACCGCCGTCTCGAACAGGATGTTTGAGCCGTCCTGCACGAACTGTCCGAGCGAGTGAAGATCGGTCGAGAAGATCGCCGATGCCGGGAACAAACCCTTGCCGTCCTTGCCTTCGGACTCACCGTACAGCTGCTTCCACCATTCGCTCATCAGCTGCCAGCAAGGCTCGTAGCTGACCATCAGCTCCACTGCGCGACCCTTGCGATGCAGGATGCTGCGCAGAGCGGCATATTTATAACAATCGTTGGTTGCCAGATCGGGATCGGCAAGCTCCTCCTGAGCCTTGCGCGCACCCGCCATCAGAGCTTCAATGTCGCACCCTGCCACCGCGATGGGGAGCAGACCGACTGCCGTCAGCACCGAGAAGCGGCCGCCGACATCGTCGGGCACGACAAAGGTTTCGTAGCCTTCGCGGTCTGCAAGTGCTTTCAGCGTACCGCGAGCGCGGTCGGTCGTCACGTAAATGCGTTTTTTCGCTTCTTCCGCACCCACCGTCTTTTCCAGATAGGCACGAAGCACACGGAACGCGATCGCCGGCTCGGTCGTAGTGCCGGATTTCGAGATCACGTTGATGGACACACGCTTGCCCTCACACAGTGCGAGCAGATCGTTGAGTGCCGCGGAGCTGATGCTGTTGCCCGCGAAATACACATCGGGGGTGTCCTTTTTCTTGTTGTTGTAATACGGCGATTTCAAAAATTCGATCGCCGCGCGTGCGCCGAGGTAAGACCCGCCGATACCGATCGCAATGAAGATATCGGTGTCTTCTTTGATTCGCGCCGCCGCCGCCTGAATACGGGCGAATTCGTCTTTATCGTAGTTTGTCGGAAGATCAAGCCAGCCGAGGAAATCGTTTCCGAGACCGGACTTCGCGTGAAGCATATCGTGTGCCGATGTTACCGAAGCCTGCATCGCACCGAGCTCGTGCTCCCGGATAAAGCTCCCGACATAACGGGAATCCAATGTTACTGCCATAAGGGTACCTCCACATCCAATGGTATTCGGATATTGTACCCTTATTTTACAATATTTCCTTTCAATTTGCAACACTTTTGCGTGAATTTTTTCTGACTATTTATACATTTTCGACAATTCCGACCGTCACCGCCGCCAAAAAGCGACAAAACGCTTTCCCGAAGCTCATCCGCGGAACTTCACACGCCGCCGTCAAGGGATACCGCGCCAACTCCTGCTCATCCGTGTACACAATAATATCCCCCACCGTCTGTCCCGCTTCCACAGGTGCTTCTAAATCAGCGGCACATTCCGCACGCACCTTGATGTCACCGAGGATGGATTTCAAAACGGAAATGCCGCTGACAGCAGGCGGTGTCACCTCCACGCGTTTCTGTGTGCCGTGAAGCACTTTGATCGGCTCACACACAAGCGCTTCTGCGGGCGGCACATACTGGGCATAGGTAGCAAAGCCGTAGTCCAGCAGATTGCGTGCACCGTTGAAGCGGTCATTGCTTGACGGCGCACCCAGCACCACCGACACCAATTTCAGTCCGTCCCGCTCCGCAGTTGCCGCTAAACAGCAGCCTGCCGCCGAGGTCGTACCCGTTTTCAACCCCGTTGCACCGTTATAAAACCGCACCAGGCGGTTGGTATTGACAAGCTCGGACTGTCCGCCGCGCAGACTGTCCATCCATACGGTTGTATAGTTCTGAATAGCGGGGTGGCGCAGCATCAGCTCACGTGACATCAGTGCCAGATCGTGCGCCGAGGACATACCCGTGTCATCCAATCCACTGCAATCCACAAACCGCGTATCGGTTGCCCCCAAAGCAACCGCCCGTTCGTTCATCGCCGCCGTAAAGGCCTCCAACGTCCCGCAAAGATGCTCTGCCAGTGCCGCGCAGGCATCGTTTGCCGACACGATGACCGCCGCTTTGAGAAGCTCCTCCACCGTCATCTGCTCATTTTCCTCCAGCCAGATCTGCGAGCCGCCCATCGACGCGGCGCGGGATGACGCCGTCACCACCTCATCGTAGCGAAGCCGCCCGCTGTCGATCGCCTCCATCACAAGAAGAAGCGTCATCACCTTTGTCACCGATGCGATCGGCAACGCCTCGTGACTGTTCTGCTCAAACAGCACCGTCCCGCTCGTCATATCCATCAGCACCGCCGATTTCGCGTTGACCGACAGCGCCGAGACCTCCCCCGCTGTCATAATTGCCGCCTCTGTATCCGCATCGTCCGTGTTCACCACCCTCTGAGCCGATACCGTCACCGTCAGACACAAACACAACACCAATACACACGCAAGTACCCGTTTCATACCACCGTCTCCTTTATTATATAATGGTATACAATGTATATGAAACCGCAAAAACAAATATGAGGCGATGCGCTCATCACCGCACCGCCTCATATTTGTTTATAATCGGAATGCGTCCAGCTCCTCATACGGGATCTCAACCGTTTGATAATCTCCCAGTGCATGTGCAACCGGATAGCTGAACCCTACCCCTGTCTGTGTAAAATACGTCTGATATTCTATTTCATCCTCAAGCCCCTGCAAAAAGCGCTCTCTCGGACAAAGCACGGAAAATTCCGTGCCGTTCATCCACTGCTCATCCGCTTTCACAGCGAGAGCCTTCTCGGCGTACGTCCGAAAACAATCGTACAGTCCATCGTTTACCGCATACACATTTCCGAACATCAGGCGGTTGCCCGTTGCAGGATCGATGTTGAGTGTGAAAAGGCAATTCAGCGGATGCGCTGCCGTTTTCCGATTGAACATACCTTCAAACAGAACGCTGATTCTCTCCTCGGTGTTGCAGGTGATTTCGCAATCGATATTCACAAAACAGTCGCTGTAATCCCCCGCCTCGATATCCGTTGCAGACAGTGTCATCGTTTCCTCGAAATCGTAATGGAATCGCAACCGCTCCGTGATATAGCTTTGAATCTGTCGGTCGATCGCCTCGCTTTCAAACAGAGGGATTTGAACCGAAACCCGATGCTGTTCAGACACATATGTCATATAGGCTGTTTTGTCCGGAACAGCCGGGTCTTCTCCCGTATGAATCCCTGTTGCCGCGCAGGATACCTGACTGACAATAACCGCAATCAGCAGTAACACCCAACCGATTTTCTTCATATTTCTCATCTCCGTATCACCCTAATGCTTTCGCCAGTGCCATACACACAGGCATTGTCAGGATCGCCAACATCGTCGTGAAGCCGCAAAGCTTGGATGCCACGCCTGCATCGTGACCGTATTTTGCCGAAAACATCACCGTATTCGTTGCAGTCGGCGCGGCAAGAAACACCGAGCAGGCAAGCAACAGCTCTGAGCGGATACCGATGACATACAGCGCTGTTATGCCGACAAGCGGCCACACAAGCAACTTGAGAAACGCGGCAAGATAATTCTCCTTGCGTTTGAACATATCGGGCAGATCGGTGTGTGCGAGATACGTGCCGAGCATCAGCATAGCAAGCGGCGTATTCATCGATCCGAGATAACCGATCGGTGCCGCGATCACCGTCGGGAGCTTCACATTCAGCAAAAACAAGGGCAAGCCGATGAGAATACCGATCGCACCGGGGTTGATGATCAGCTTTTTCCAGTTCATCGCACCGTTTTCGCGGTCCATCAGCCGCACACCGTGCGTAAATGCAAAGATATTGAACACCGCCACTGCCGCCGAAGCATAGAACACACCCATATCGCCCGCGACCGCCTGCGCAAGCGGCAAGCCCATATACCCGACATTGCCGTACATCGTGCCGAAACGGAACACCGTCTGATCCTTACCCGCCTTGCGGTATAACAACGGAACGATCAGTGACAGCAGGGTATGAAACACCACCGCGATCGCCGCCGCCGTCAAAAAGCCCAAGCCGTTTTCGGCTGTCAGCTCCACATTCAGAAAGGAATTGACGATCACCGACGGGGTAATGATGTAAAACAGCAGATCGTTGGTGGCACGAGCGGTTTTCTCGGAATAAATGTGTGCTTTATCTGCCGTGAAGCCGACAACGATCAGCACCGCTAACGTCGCCACCTGCACAAATGCTGTCGGAATGTATTCCAAAAAGAGTTGCATAGGAATTCCTCATTCGTAAAACAGCCGTACCCGCTCGAAAACAGCTTTCGGGCGGGTACGGATCTGATCAGATTTCAAACACGATTGCCTGATAGGGCTTCAGGATGAGCTTGTCGCCCTCGATCGCCACATCGTCGTAGTTGGAGAGAACCACGCTCTTGACCGCGCACGGCAGTGTGACCTCGTGCTCCGCCTTGAGGTAGTTGTTGATCACCAGTGCCGACGAGGTTTCGCCGATACGCTTGTAGGCGATGATGTCGCCGTCCTCAAGAAGGACCGGCTCGAAATCGCCCAGGCTCAGCGCATCCGACACCACCGACTCCTTACGTGCCTTGACGAGCTTCTTGTAATAGCTCAGCACGGAGTTCGGGTCGTTCTGCTGTGCCTCCACGTTGATCTCCACGTGGTTGGGGTTGATCGGGAGCCACGCCTTACCCGTGGTGAAGCCGGCATTCTCGCCTGCCGTCCACTGCATCGGGATGCGGTTCTGGTCACGGCTGTACTGCAGGCCCGCCATCTTTTGCTCAAGCGGCAGACCGGCGGCCGTCCAGCCTCTCCAGTTGTTCAGCGTGGAGATGTCATTGACCTCATCAATGGAATTGAAGATGATGTTGGTGGAGCCGATCTCCTGACCCTGATAGATGAACGGCGTACCGCGCAGATTCATATACATCGTTGCCAGCATCGTGACACCGTGATAATCGCGCTGATCGCCCGTCGGCAGATACTTGTTGACCGAGCGGGAATAATCGTGGTTTTCCAGATACACGGCCGTCCAGCCGACCTCCTGCGCATCCAGAATGTGCTTGTAAATCGAGTCACGCAGCTCGGTGGTCGGGATGTCCTCCTTCGGGCGGGCGCATTCCCAACCCGCGTTCCACAGATTGATTTCGGAATAGGTGAAATCAAACAGCATACTGAAGAAGCCGTTTTCGCCGACGTAGAATTTCAGTTCTTCCTGCGGAACGCCGGGAGCCTCGGCAACGGTCATACACTCCACATCATAGCCCGTGAACGCCTTGTCGCGCATTTCCGCAAGGAAATCGTTGATGCCGGGGTAGTTGCGCGCGCAATCCAGCAGACCGCACATACCGTCCCACTGCGGCTCACGCGATGCAAGCGTGGGATCCTTCTTGATGTGCACGATCGCATCCACGCGGAAGCCCGCGATGCCGCGATCCAGCCACCAGCGGATGTTTTCATACAGCTTCTCGCGGAGCTTCGGGTTTTCCCAGTTGAGGTCGGGCTGCTTCTTGCCGAACAGGTGCATATAGTAGCGGTCGCCGCCGACATTTTCCCACACCGAGCCGCCGAACATCGAACGCCAGTTGTTGGGAGGGCCGTCCTTGCTCTCACGGAAGTAGAAATAATCCGCTTCCTCGCAAGTCGGGTCGGCAAGTGCCTTTTGGAACCACTCGTGCTCGTCGGAGCAGTGGTTGATAACCAGGTCCATAATGATCTTGATGCCGCGTTTTTTGGCTTCATCGATCAGCTCGTACATATCCTCGTTGGTGCCGAAGAGCGGGTCAATGGCATAGTAGTCGGAAATATCGTAGCCGCAGTCATCCATCGGAGACTTGTACAGCGGGCTGATCCACACCACGTCGATGCCGAGATCCTGCAAGTGATCCAACTTTTCGATGATGCCGCGGATATCGCCGACACCGTCGCCGTTGCTGTCTTTAAAGCTGCGGGGGTAGATCTGGTACGCCACCGCACTTTTCCACCACGGTTGTTTCATAGAGCATTCCCTCCTGAAGAGTACAAATTAAGGTAAGATAAGTGTAACACAAACAAGACAAAAATACAACCCGTGAAAACCGGAATTTTCACGGGTTGTATTTTAAATTTTTTGCAATTCTTCCTCCACCGCATCCCAGTCCACATCGCCGTCACTGCCTTTGATATGCAGGAATTTCGTGTCGGTGACGTGAAGCACCGTCAACTGCGGTTCAAGCTGATACAGCAGACACTCCCCATCGTTGCGGTCACTGCCGCAAACGGTGATGAGCACCGCCGTTTTCGCCTTTTCGATCGGCGGACGCACACCGCGGATAAACCGCTTTGCCCAATAGCACTGCAAGCGGTCGATCACCGCCTTGAGCGGAGCGGGAAACGAGCGGTTGTAAACGGGCGTCACAAGCACCAATCGGTCCGCTTGCTCGATTGCCTCATAGATATCGTCCATATCGCGTTTGACACAACCGTCGTGCGTGTAGCACCCGCGGCAATCGTCACAAGGCGCGACATTTCGCGCAAAGCAGTCGATCACTGTCACCTCGCCGTCAAGATGCCCGATAAGCATCGACAGCACTGTCGCTGTTGCGCCGTCCCGACGCGGTGAGCCGCAGAAAACAACCGTTTTACGGGAGCAAGGTGTGTTCATCACAGTAGTCGCACACAAGCATATCGCTCTCCCTTCGGAAGCTTCTGGGAACATACAGCTCACGGTTCGTAATGCAGTTGGGATTGCCGCAGCAGTGAAGCGAACCGACAGGCAGCGTTGCCAGCTCTTTTTTCGGCTCCTTAAGCATCGTCATAATCAGTGCCATACGGGCGTACAGACCGTACTCGGTCTGCTCAAAATACTTGGCGCGGGAATCGTCATCCACCTCGATGGCGATCTCATCCACACGCGGCAGAGGATGCATCACGATCATATCCTCCTTGGCGAGCTTCATCTTCTCGCCGTCCAGAATATACACGCCGCTCTGCTCGTGATATTCCTCAATACTCGCAAAGCGCTCCTTCTGGATGCGTGTCATATACAGCACATCCAGCTCGCCGATCACATCGGCAAGGTTGTCCGCCTCAACGAATTCACAGCCGCTTTTCACCAGCTGATCGCGCACATACAGCGGGATGCGCAGGGACGGCGTGGAGATCAGCACAAAGCGATTGCCCTTGAAGCGACTCATCGTTTTCAGGAGTGAATGTACCGTTCTGCCGTTTTTCAGATCGCCGCACATACCGATGCACAGATCGTCAAACCGCCCTTTTTCGTTTCGCAGAGTCACAAGGTCGGTCAGCGTCTGCGTCGGATGCAGATGTCCGCCGTCGCCCGCATTGATCACGGGTACACGGGAATACATCGACGCCACCTTTGCCGCGCCTGCCATCGGGTGACGCATCGTGATCAGGTCGGCATAGCCGCTGACAACGCGCACGGTATCTTTGAGCGATTCGCCCTTGGCAACCGAGGAATTTTCGGGATCGGAGAAGCCGATGATCTGTCCGCCCAGGCGCAGCATCGCCGTCTGGAAGGACATCTGTGTGCGGGTGGACGGCTCGTAAAACAGCGTCGCCATCACACGTCCGTCGCACACGTGCGCATACGCTTCCATATTGTCACGAATGTCGCAGGCAAGGCTTGTCAGCTCTTCCCATTCTTCGGTTGACAGGTCGCACAGATCGATCATATGTCTTGTTTGCATAGCGCATTCTCCTTTATTTTTTACAAGCAACTTTGAAAAAGCGGCGTGCCGTGAGGCACGCCGCCTCTGCATTACAGGGCTTCGACGATTGCTTTGGTATCGCGGGCGATAACCAATTCTTCGTTTGTGGGGATCACATAGGCCTTGACGGTCGAATCCGCGCCGCTGATCTCGATCTCGGTGCGGCGGGTGTTGTTCGCTTCCTCGTTGATCGTCACGCCGAGATACGCGAGAGACTCAAGGATCTCACGGCGAAGATCGCACTGGTTCTCGCCGACACCCGCGGTGAACACGATGGCATCAAGGCCGCCGAGTGCCGCGACATAGCCGCCGACCAGCTTGCGGATCTGATAGCTTCTCATATCCCAGGCAAGCTGAGCACGCTCGTTGCCCTCTTCCATTGCCTTGGCAAGGTCGCGGTCATCCGACGACACACCCGAAATACCCAGAATACCCGACTTCTTGTTCATAAGGGTATCCATCTCCGAAGGAGTCAGACCCTCTTTTTCCATAATAAAGGTGACGACCGAGGGGTCGATCGCGCCGCAACGCGAGCCCATCAGGAAGCCGTCCAGGGGAGTCAGACCCATCGTGGTGTCGATGACCTTGCCGTCCTTCACAGCCGCGAGGGACGAGCCGTTGCCGATGTGACAGGTGATAATGCGGGTGCCTTCGGTCTTGCCTAAAAGCTCACAGCAACGCGCGGTCACATAGCGGTGCGAGGTGCCGTGGAAGCCGTAGCGGCGCACCGCGTACTTCTCATAGTATTCATAAGGAACACCGAACATATACGCCTTGGCAGGCATCGTGGAATGGAACGAGGTGTCGAACACGACAACCTGCGGCACTTCCTCGCCGAAAGCGGCAACCGCCGCGCGGATGCCCTGCACGTGAGCGGGATTGTGCAGAGGAGCCAGCGGCGAGAGCTTGTCGATCTCGTCGATGACCTCGGGGGTGACCAGCACGGATTTGCTGAACACCGCGCCGCCCTGCACGATGCGGTGACCGATTGCCGCCACCTCGGACAGGGATTCCAGAACCTTACCCTCACCCTCGGTCAAAGCCGCCTTGACGCGACCGAACGCGACGGTGTGGTTGGGCATATCATACGTTTCCTTATCGATTTCATAGCCGTCCGCCGTCTCATACGAGAACAGACCGCCCTCCAGACCGATACGCTCGCAGTTACCCTTTGCGATGCACTTCTCGCCGTCCATATCGATCAGCTGATATTTCAGCGACGAGCTGCCTGCGTTGATGACCAGAATCTTCATAATGGTATTCATCCTTTCCTCTTCTTGCATTTTTCGAGCAAATGCGTTATACTACATATATACATAAGAGATATGTATTTACCATCTTCATATTATAGTACGGTTCGTTCCGTTTTTCAAGTCATTTTTACATTTTTCACCAAAACCCCGAAAAAGGAGTGCACAGCTATGAAAATCGCCGGTATCGTTGCGGAATATAATCCGTTTCACCACGGTCACGCCTATCAGATCGAGCACACCCGCGCCGAAAAAGAAGGCGACGCCTCCCACATCGTGGCGGTGATGAGCACCCATTTCACACAGCGCGGAGAGCCCGCTCTTGTCGATCCGCACATTCGCGCGCAAATGGCGTTGAAAAACGGCGTAGATCTGGTCATTGCCCTGCCTGTGCCGTGGTCGCTGTCCTCCGCACAAGGCTTTGCCGAAGGCGGCGTGTTTCTTCTCCATGCGCTCGGTTGCGTGGATATGCTCAGCTTCGGCAGTGAAAGCGGCGATATCGACGCTCTGCGCAAGGTGCGCACCCTGTTGGATGATCCGCGCGTCACGGCACGGCTGAGAGGTCTTCTGGATATGGGAATGTCCTATGCCGAAGCACAGCGCAAGGCCGTCACCGACATCGGCGGCGAAAACCGCGCGGTGTTGCTGGATACCCCGAACAACACCTTAGGCATCGAATATCTCGGTGCACTCGCACGCCTGAACAGCCCCATCGAGCCGTTTACGGTCAAGCGGATGGGCGTAGCACACGATGCCCGCGCGCCCATCGGCGGTATGGCATCCGCCTCCTATCTGCGCGAGGTGCTTCGCGCGGGACGCACCGCCAACGTTGCCCCGTTTGTCCCGCAAAACGTTTGCGATCTGCTGATCGACGCGGTGGACCGCGGGGTATGTCCGTCCCGCGAAGAGCTTGCCGAGCGCGCCATTCTGGCGGTATTGCGTCTGCGCACCAAAGAACAGCTTGCCTCCCTGCCCGCTTTGAGCGAGGGGATCGAAAACCGTTTATACAACGCCATCTGTGAAGCGACCGATTTAGAAGAGCTGATCACCCTTGCGAAAACCAAACGCTATGCCCGCACACGCCTGCAACGGCTGATCTACTGTGCCTTTATCGGCATCACCGCCGATATGGCAAGCGGGATGCCGCCGTACATCCGCGTACTCGGTGCCACCGAAGCGGGATTGCAGATCCTGCGCGAAGCCAAGGATCGCGGCACAGCCGTTCCTGTCATCACCCGTGCATCACAGGTTGACGCTCTGGATGACCGCGCCAAAGCGATGTTCCGCCTGGAATGCCGTGCGGCGGATCTTTATGCGCTGTCTCTTCCGAAGCCCTATCCCTGCGGCAGTGAAATGACCACCGCCTTGCTCCGCGAGGTATAATCCGTCCCGCACCTTCATACAGTATTAAAAATGCTGTATGGGAGTGTGTTCTCTATGTTTGTGGTTTCGATGAAGGCATCGGGCAAACGCCTGTTCCCCGTGCTGCTGTGTCTTGCGCTGATCGCGGCAATGTTGATTGCCGGGCTGTGCTTTCCCACCTCACGCACAATGATGACCGCCGTCTCCGTAGCAGGCGACAGCGACGAAGCCTGCGCCGCCTTTCTGACATCGCTCGGCTATACACCGTCTCTCCCTGCAAACGATGTGCGGGAAATCACCCTGCCGACCGTGTTCGACGAAGCCCTTGCCGCCTACAATGCCGCACAGTCTGCAAGCGGATTTGATCTGAGCGGCTATGCGGGGCAACGGGTAAAATACCGCACCTACACTCTTGCCGACAACGCAGGAGTTGCCCATATATATGTATATAACGGCCGCATTATCGGCGGCGATATCACGGCGAACGGTATCGCTTCGCCGCTTTCGGGAAGTGTTGATAATGGAACGCCTTGACAAATACCTCAGTGCACAGACCACCCTCAGCCGCCGTGACGCGACCGCCGCTATCCGCCGCGGTCGTGTCACCGTAAACGGCATTGCGGTGCGCGATCCTGCGCAAAAGCTTGACCCCGCAATCGCGACTGTCACGCTTGACGGACAAGCTGTTGCCTACCACCGCTATGTATATATATTGTTGAATAAGCCGGCAGGGATTCTGTGCGTCTCCCGCGACCCGAAGACAGAAACCGTCGTGGATCTGCTCCCCGACGAGTGGCGCACACGCGGGCTGTTTCCCGCAGGTCGTCTTGATAAGGATACCACGGGAATGGTACTGCTGACCGATGACGGCGACTATGCCCATCGGATGTTAGCACCGAAAAAGCACGTCCCCAAGCGCTATTTAGCCACGTTGGATGCACCCGCCGATCAGGCGGTCTGCGACGCCTTTAAAAACGGTATGACTCTTGCCAACGGTGAGGTGTGCCTGCCTGCCGATTGCGAGCTCGCCGAGGGGTGCAACGCGGTTGTCACCCTGCATGAAGGAAAATACCATCAGGTCAAGCGGATGTTCGCCGCGTGCGGTCGCCACGTGGAACGTCTGCACCGTTTGTCTATGGGTGGTCTTCCTCTTGACGAATCCCTCGCTCCGGGTGAGTACCGCTTGCTGACCGAAGAGGAAGCGATGACAGTTTTTCTGTGACAGTTTTATGAACATTCGCGAATTTTTAGTTGTTTTAGATAAACTTCCCCTTGAAACTTTGTAAATTCCAAGTATGGCTATTCTTCGAAAAATTTGGTATAGTATATGTACGATATAAAATCGTTGTGAGATCCGTCAAGGAGAACACAACGAATCAACATCTTAGGAGGTTTGTTACAATGGCAAGCTTGTCTCTTAAAAACATTTACAAGCGTTATCCCGGCGGTGTCACCGCGGTCTCGGACTTCAACCTCGAGATCAAGGACAAGGAATTCATCATCCTGGTCGGTCCTTCCGGTTGCGGTAAGTCCACCACCCTGCGTATGATCGCAGGCCTCGAGGAGATCTCGGACGGTGAGCTCCACATCGGTGACCGCCTTGTCAACACCGTGGCCCCGAAGGACCGCGATATTGCGATGGTGTTCCAGAACTACGCTCTGTATCCGCATATGACCGTGTTTGATAACATGGCATTCGGTCTGAAGCTCCGCAAGACCCCGAAGGATCAGATCAAGCGCCGCGTGGAAGAGGCTGCCCGCATCCTCGACATCGCTCACCTGCTCGACCGTAAGCCGAAGGCTCTCTCCGGCGGTCAGCGTCAGCGTGTTGCTCTGGGTCGTGCAATCGTCCGTGAGCCGAAGGTCTTCCTTCTTGACGAGCCTCTGTCCAACCTGGACGCTAAGCTCCGTGCCCAGATGCGTACGGAGATCTCCAAGCTTCACCAGAAGCTCGGTACCACCTTCATCTACGTTACCCACGACCAGGTCGAAGCTATGACCATGGGTGACCGCATCGTCGTTATGAAGGACGGCCTGATCCAGCAGGTCAACACCCCGCAATATCTGTATGACAAGCCCTGCAATATGTTCGTTGCCGGCTTCATCGGCAGCCCGCAGATGAACTTCATTGACTCGAAGCTCCTCAAGGAAGGCGATACCTTCTATGTGGAATTCGGCACCGAGGCTACCAAGACGAAGCGCGAGATCAAGTTCCGCATTCCCCTGCCCGCCTCCAAGAACGCCGACGGCGCTCTGGATGCCTATGTCGGCAAGGAAGTCATTATGGGTATCCGTCCTGAGGATGTCCACGACGAGCCCCGTCTGCTCGAGCAGTACAAGGACTGCATCGTGCCCGCTAAGGTCGAAGTGACCGAGCTTATGGGCGCGGAGACCTTCCTGTACCTCGACGTCAACACCTTCAGCTTCACCGCTCGCGTGGAACCCACCTCCACTGCCCGCCCGGGTGACGAGAACGTTTCGATCGCTCTTTCGAACGACAAGATCCACCTGTTCGACAAGGACACCGAGCAAACCATCTGCAACTAAGATGTATACAAAACACCGTCTGCTTTCACCGGCAGACGGTGTTTTTTCTGTTTGTCCGCCCTTGATTCTGCCGTTTTATGGTAAATTCCATTAAAAATCCGTAAATATTACGAAAAAGACATCGTTTTTTGCGCAAAATTCGGTGTTTTGCCTTGAAATTTCACAAAAAATTGTGTACAATGGTATGTAGGAATATCGCGGATACATTTCCGCTTTCATTGAAACCCGTATGTCAAATTTAAACAGCGAGGAGACTTGACTTATGTCGAACAGATTATTTCAGGGCGTTGTTCATCAGATGCGTGATGCGATCGACCGCACCATCGGTGTGATCGACGAAACCGCTTCCATCATTGCCTGCAGTGACCTCGGCCGCGTGGGCGAGCTCAGCACTGCCGTTACCGCCGATTCCTTTACGGAAACCGATACGTTTATCAGCGGCGACTACACCTTCAAGCCGTTCGGTTCGCATCCTCACGCGGAGTACATTCTGTTTGTCAGCGGTACGGATGAGCAAGCGGCAAAATACGCCTCGCTTCTTTCCGTCTCGCTCTCAAGCATCAAGCAATACTATGATGAAAAATACGATCGCGGTAATTTTGTCAAGAACATCATTCTGGACAATATCCTGCCCGGTGACATCTATCTGAAAGCACGCGAACTGCATTTCAACAACGATGTCAGCCGCGTGGTTCTGCTCATCCGCATCTCCAACCGCACGGACATCTCCACCTTTGATGTGGTGCAGAACCTCTTCCCCGACAAAACCAAGGACTTCGTCATCAACATCAGCGAAAACGACATTGCCCTGGTTAAGGAAGTACGCTCCAACATCGACTCGGCACATCTTGAAAAGCTCGCCCGCTCCATCGTCGATACTCTCGGCAGTGAGTTCTATACCCCTGCCACCGTCGGCATCGGCACCGTTGTCGAAGGCATCAAGGATCTGGCGCGTTCGTTCAAGGAAGCGCAGGTTGCCTTGGAGGTCGGTAAGGTGTTCGACACCGAAAAAACCATCTGCAGCTACGACAACCTGGGCATCGCCCGCCTGATTTATCAGTTGCCCACCACGCTTTGCGAAATGTTCCTGCGTGAGGTGTTCAAGAAGAGCTCCATCGATTCGTTGGATCAGGAGACCCTTTTCACCATTCAGCGCTTCTTTGAAAACAACCTGAACGTTTCGGAAACCTCCCGCAGACTGTTCGTGCACCGCAACACACTGGTGTATCGCCTTGAAAAGATCAAGCGTCTGACCGGTCTTGATCTGCGCGAATTTGATGACGCGATCGTCTTCAAAGTGGCATTGATGGTCAAAAAGTATCTGCAGGCGAACCCCGTGAAATATTGATACGTCCAAACGAGGCGAGCAACGGGGGAAAGACCGTTGCCCGCATTTCGTTTTTTATCCGACCGTTATTTTTCCGTGCGGACAGCCTGCCGACTTTGTTTGTCGGATGTCGGTATTCTTTCGCAATTGCGAAACAGGCTTTATACCGTTGTTTATTCTTTGTATGACTAAAGGAGGTGCGTTCCTTTGATCGAGTTCAGAGGCGTGCATAAAACATATGATAACGGCACAAAGGCGCTGCGCGATGTCAACATCAACATCGAAAAGGGCGAATTTGTGTTTATCGTCGGCTCCTCGGGCGCCGGCAAATCCACCTTTCTCAAGCTCATTATGCGCGAGGAGGTTCCCAACGCCGGTGAGGTGATCGTCAACGGCTACAAGCTCTCGAAGCTTAAGCGCCGCGAGATCCCGTATTTCCGCCGTACGATGGGCATCGTGTTTCAGGATTTCCGCCTGATCCCCACGATGAACGTGTTTGACAACGTGGCGTTTGCTATGCGCGTAACGGGTGCATCCAAGCGCGAGGTGCGCAAACGTGTCCCCTATATTTTGGGACTTGTCGGTCTGCAGAATAAAGCTCGTTGCTTCCCGCAGGAGCTGTCGGGCGGCGAACAGCAGCGTGTCAGCCTGGCACGTGCACTTGTCAACAACCCTTCGCTGATCATCGCGGACGAGCCCACGGGTAATATCGACCCCGAAATGTCCTATGAAATTATGGAGCTTCTCACCGAGATCAACCGCCGCGGCACGACCATCCTGGTGGTCACGCACGAGCACGATCTGGTGCAGGCATTCAAGCGCCGTGTCATCGTGATCGACGGCGGTACGGTCGTATCCGATGTCCCGCAGGAGGACAATGCCGAAACACCGCCCACAGCAGGAAGCGACGTCGTCTCGGATGTGCTGGATACCATTCAGGAAACCGCGGCACCCGAAACCGATCCCGTGGATGCAGTGCTTGCGGACTTTGCAAGCGATTATAAGGCAAACGGAGGTGACGCACAATGAAGCTGAGCAGTCTCGGATATCTCATCAAAGAAGGCTTTCGCAACATCAAGCAAAACAGCTTTATGTCCATCGCCTCCGTGCTGGTGCTGGTTTCCTGCCTGTTGCTGTCGGGTGCCGCCTATCTCGTGTTTGTCAACGTGGAATACGGCTTTGAATGGGCGTACGACCAGAACATCGCCATTGTCTGGGCAACAGAGGATGTTGACGAGGCACAGCTGACAACGCTCGGCGATCAGTTGCGTTCCCTCAACAACGTCGGCAGTGTGGAATTCATTTCCAAAGAACAGGTTCTGCAGGATTACACCAACCAGATCCCCGAAGCGACCTTTGAGTCGTTGCAGGGAGAAAACAACCCGATGCTCGACGCCTACAAGGTCACCTTTGTGGATCTGAACCTTGCCACACAGACGCTGGATCAGATCCGTACCTTTGAGAATGTCGATGATATCTCCTACTACGCCGACGTTGCGCAGGTTCTTGTGTCCATCCGCAACGCCGTGATGAAGATCGGCGGTTGCATCATTGCCATGCTGCTGTTCGTGTCCCTTTTCATCATCTCCAACACCATCAAGCTGACGGTGTACAGCCGCCGCCTGGAGATCGGTATTATGAAATCGGTCGGTGCAACCAAAGCGTTCATCCGACTGCCCTTTATGGTGGAAGGTATGGTGCTCGGCTTCTGCGCGGGCTCTCTTGCCTTCGGTATTCTCTATTTTGTCTATGCACGACTGATCACGGTGCCCATCGGACAGATCCAATTTGTGTCGATGTCCGTTGAGGGTATGCTGGCGACATTCCCCGTGTGGGCGGAACTGCTGGTCGGCTTCCTGCTGATCGGTACGCTGACGGGTATGATCGGCAGCGGCATCTCCATCGGTCGTTACCTGAAAGAAGAAAGCGGTGTCTCAGTTGACTGATCTGTTGAAAAACAGACAAATCCGAATATTCGTACTTCGCGCGATCGCTTTGGTGCTTTGCACAGCGATGCTTCTTTCGCTGTGCCCGAACAGCTCCTTTTCCGCCCCTGCTGTCTATGCGCAGGGATCGGTGGAGGATCTGACCGCACAAAAAGAAGCGCTTGCCGCCGAGCAAGCGTTGCTTGCTCAGCAACGCGATGAAACCGCTTCTTCCCTGGAAGAACAAAAACTCCAGGACGAGATCATTCGCAAACAGATCGAAGCCAAATCCGAAGAGATCGGCATCAACCAGGCGTTGTTAGCCGCCCTTGAGGAAGCGATCGCCTCGAAAACCGCGGGCATCGCCGCGCAGGACAGCGCCATCGCCGCACTGGATAAGGAAATCGCACAACAGCAAGCGGATCTGCGCGTTCAGCTGCGCGGCATCTCGCAAAAAAACGGTGTGCTGTCGGTTCTTCAGCTGATCCTCAACAGCAGTACATACACCGAATATCTCATCGGCTTTAAGGTGTCTGAGCAGATTTCTCAGCGAAACGAACAGCTTCTGATGCAGCTTGAGCAAAACATCCAAGCCGCTCAAAACGCACGCAACACCCTCAAGACCGACAAGGCGGCGCTGGAGATCGAACACTCTCAGGCCGCCGCTGTGCAGGCGGAGCTGGAAAACGGCAAAGCCCACCTGCAACAGCTTTACAACGAATCCCACGCTTTGTCCGAGCAGATGGAGCAAAACGTTGAATACCTCAACGAACAGATCGCCGTTATGGAGCAAGAGCAGGCGTATATGCAAAGCACCATTGAGGCGATCAAGGAGCAGATCCGTCTGGAAGAAGAGGCAAAGCGCCGTGAGGAAGAGGAAAAGAGACGTCAGGAGGAAGAAGAGCAAAAGCGTCTGGAAGAGGAACAGCGCCGTGAAGAGGAAGAAAACGGTGACAACGAAAGCTCCGATGACGAAAGCTCCGATGACGAAAGCTCCGATGACGACGAGGATCCCTCCGAGGATACCGGATCCGACGGCGAAGACGGCACCGAGGATGAAAACGATCCCGAGGACGATCCCGAAGATGACTCCGAGGACGATCCCGAGGATGACTCCGAGAACGATTCTGAAGACTCTTCGCTTGAAACAATGCTTTGGCCCGCTCCCACCTGCCTTGTGATCACCAGCAGCTTTAAACTCCGTGATCTTGAAGAGGACAGCGCGGGTGCCAAATGGCACAACGGTGTGGATATCGCCTGCTACGGTGATGCCGAAGGCGAACCGATCATTGCCGCCGCATCGGGCAAAGTCCGCGTGTCCAACCGCTACGATTCCTACGGCGGCGGATACGGATATTACACCACGATCGACCACGGCTACGATTCCTACGGCCGACGCATCATCACTCTATACGCCCACTGCAGTGAAGTCCTCGTGTACGAAGGACAGGAAGTGGAAGCAGGCGAAGTGATCGGCTATGTCGGCAACACGGGCAACTCCTACGGTGCCCACCTGCACTTTGAGGTGCTTGTGGATTTTGTTGCCGTCGATCCTACCGACTACCTTGACATCAGCGATATCGACATTTTGGGCTAAGCCCTTCGTGCTATAATTCAGAAAGTAGGTACTTTTGTGTTCGATTCTTACAAATCATTCGCTTTGCGCATACTTTGTGTTCTGTTATCCCTTGCCTTGCTGGCGGGCAGTGCGGTCTGCGTATATGCAGAGGACAGCATCGACGAACTGACTTCACAAAAGGACGATCTTGCTCTTCGTCAGGAAGAGCTTGCCGCCAAGCGCGACGAAGCGGCTGCTTCGCTGGAAGAACAACAGGAGCAAAGCAATGTGATCCGTGAGCAGATTGCCGCAAAGTCCGAGGAGATCGCACTCAACGAACAAATCCTGACAGAACTGGACCGAAAGATCCGAAACACCTCGGAGATGATCGCCTCAAAAGAGGAAGAAATTGCAAAGCGGGAACAGGAAATCCATCTGCGCCGCGAGACCCTTCGCACACGTCTGCGTGCCATCTCAAAAAAGAGTGTGTTGTTGTCCTTTTTTCAGTTCCTGTTCGGCAGAAATTCTTATGCGGATTTTTTGATGGGGTTTAAAGTGACCGAACGTGTCTCCGAAAACGACCAACAGATGATGGATGCACTGGAAGCCGACATCGCCGCACTGGAAACCGCCAAAAACAAGCTCAAAACCGACAAGGCCGCTCTGGAGATCGAACGCAGTCAGGCGGAAGCGATCCGTAACGATACAGCACAAGACAAAGATTCTCTCCAACAGCTTTACAACGAATCCGACGCACTCGCGCAGGAAATGGCACAGGATGTGAACTACCTGCAACATCAACTCGATGAAACCCTCTCAAAGCAACAAGCGCTTCAGACGGAGATCGATGCGATTCTTGAACGTATTCGTGCCGAAGAAGAAGCCGCACGCAAGGAAGCGGAAGAAAACGGCGAGGAATACCGTCCTTCCGATGACCTGATCTTCACGGGAAACGGCGACGGCACCATGCTTTGGCCGACTCCCACCTGTCCCGTCATCACCAGCAGCTTCGGCTGGCGCGAATGGAGCGAGACCTGGCACAAGGGCATTGATATTGCGTGCTACGGTGACGCCGAAGGAGAACCGATTGTTGCCGCGGCAGACGGGGTCGTCCACGTATTCTATGACGAATACGGCTACGGCAATTATATCACAATTGACCACGGCTATGACAGCGACGGTTGCCGTGTTCTGACGGTGTATGCCCACTGCAGTCGTGTAGATGTCTCCTACGGCGATACCGTTACCGCCGGTCAACAGATCGGTCTTGTGGGAGACACCGGCAGATCCGATGGTGCTCATCTCCATTTTGAGGTCAATATTGACGGTGTCGCCGTTGATCCGATCTCAAACGGCTATCTGACAACGGACGGCATCGACGTCCTGAACTGATCTGCCGCATATTACCACACAGCGACCCTCTCTTTGTCGCTGTATCGAGAAAGTAGGTGTTGCGATTTGAATCGTGTATTCTGTGTCGCTCAACCGTTTATAAAATGTCTGTGTGTTCTGCTGGCTATGTCGGTGCTTCTCAGCTCCGTTTCCGTATTTTGGGAGAACGCTCCCGCTTCGGTTTGCGTTTCTGCAGAGGAAAGCGAAGAGGAACTGCGTGATCAGAAGGAAGAACTGCAACAAAAGCAGGAGGAGTTAGAGGCACTTCGGAACGAATCCGCCGCCACACTCGAAGAGCAGGAAGCACAAAAGGATATCATCTCCGAACAAATCGCTCTGAAAATTGAAGAGATCGAACTCAATCAACAGCTTGTCAACGAGATGGATGCCAAAATCGAGGATGCCAATTATCAGATCGCCCTCAAACAGCAATCCATCGCCGAAAAGGAAGCCGAGATCGCCGTGGCTTTTGAAGCACTGCAGGTTCGCCTTCGCGCCCTCTCCAAAACCGGCTCTCTCACCTCTCTCCTTCAGATGATCATCAGCTCCGACGGTTTTCTTGATTATCTCCTGAAAGCCAAGGCAATGCAACGTCTTGCAAAAGAAAACGAACGCCTGATGCAGGAGCTGGAAGGCGAAATGCAGGCGATCAATGCACAAAAAGATGCTTTGGAAGCAGAAAAAGCCAAGATCGAAGAGGAACGCAAGCCGATCGTTCAGCTCCAGACAGACCTGAACAACGCCAAGATGGACCTGGATGTGCTTTACAGTGAGGCAAACGCCATCACCGAAAAGCTTAACCAGGACATTGATCATTACAACGCCGCCATCGCACAATCCGAAGCGGATCAGGCGGCACTGGAAGAAAAGATCAACGAGCTGCTGATGCAAAACGCCGGCAGCGGTCAGGCATACCTGAGCGGCTCGATGTACTGGCCCGCTCCCAGCTGTAACTACATCTCCTCCACCTTCAAGTTCCGCTGGGGCAAATGGCACAACGGCATCGACATCTGCGGCGGCGGTTGCTACGGCACCTCCGTTGTAGCGGGTGCCGACGGTATCGTCACCTACGCCGACTGGATGAGCGGCTACGGCTGGTGTGTGATCGTGGATCACGGTACCGATTCCAACGGCTACAACGTTACCACCCTGTACGCACACTGCGCCGAGCTGTATGTGTACGAGGGTCAGTCCGTGTCGGGCGGCGAAACCATTGCCGCTGTCGGCAGCTCGGGTAATTCCACCGGTCCCCACCTGCATTTTGAGGTGCGTCTTGACGGTTCGGCGGTTGACCCCATCTCCAACGGCTATGTTTCCACCGGCGGCATCATCATTGACGAGTCGCTGTAACAGGCTTAACCGAAAGGAACGATTCTTTATGATCCGTTCTTCTTATCTGAAAATTGTATTGGCTGTGCAGATCATCGCTCTGGTGATCTGCACATTCCCATACCCTGCCCTTGTCAGCTCGGCACAGGGAACGACCGTTCCGAGCGCACCGCAATCCATCGGCGAAACCTTTAACCCCGGGGATGCCTCCTATGTGCAATCGCTTGAGGATCAGCGCGCGCAATTACAGCATCAGGCAAACGAATTACAGCAAGCGCGCCAATTCTATTCTGATTCCTTAGACGGTCTGATCCAGCAAAAAGACAACATCGAAAAGCAGATCACGCTCAAGCAACAGGAGATCGACATCAATGCGCTTATTTTGGAAAGCCTCAATGCGCAGATCGACATCACCGACGAACAGCTGATCCTCGCTGAACAAACGATGCTTCTCAAGCGCCAGACCCTGCTGACGCGCTTTGAAGAATTGCGTCAAAAGCTCCGCGATCTGTCCAAGGGCGGCAGTATGACGCCGATTCAGATGCTGTTGAATACCGATAGCTTCACGAGCTTTCTCATCAATATGAAAATGGCATCCCGTATTTCGCAGGCTGATCAGCAAGCGATCAGTGCTCTGGAAACGGAGCTTGCCGAAGTACAGGCACAGCAGGAAGAGCTGTCACAACAGCAGACCCGTCTTGAGGAAGCGCGCCGACCGCACGAAGCCGCCTCTGTCGAGCTGGAAATCGCCAAAACAGAGCTGCTGTCGCTTCACGCGGAATCGATAAAGATCGAAGATATGCTCTCGGAAAACCTGACCTATTACCGCACGCAGTATCTGGAGCTTCTCAACGAACAGCGTAAGCTGCATCTGCAGCTCACCGATATCCTCGGCAAATACGATATGAGCGGTGTTGCCGCCCCGACCCTGATGTTCTGGCCGACACCCGAATGCACCATTATCACCAGCTCCTATAAAGCACGCTGGGGCAAGTGGCACTACGGTCTGGACATCGCCTGCTACGGTGACGCAACAGGCAAGTCGGTTCTTGCCGCGGCAGACGGCACCGTGATTTTTGCGGGCTATGACGAAAGCGGCTACGGCAATTATGTCATCATCGATCACGGCTACGATGTGTTCGGCAGACGCGTTGTCACTTTGTACGGACATTGCCACGAATTACTTGTCAAAGAGGGCGACATCGTGCTCGGCGGTCAGACCCGCATCGCCCTTGTGGGAGATACCGGCCGTTCCTCGGGCGCACATCTGCATTTTGAGGTGCGCCTTGACGGCTCAGCAGTTGACCCCGTCGGCGAAGGCTTCGTGCTCACCGACAACATCGCCATCGTCGGGTGAGCAATTTCGATTTTTATTGACAATATTTCTTTAGTTTTGTATAATTGAAATATGTTCTTTATCTCTGTATATATAATTTATGAAAGGCGTGCTGTTTATGTCTGACTCCAAGCCGATGGAAATTGCTCTGGATCCCAACTTTAAAGATGTTCCCGCACCGTTTGATCCCAAAAAAGAATTGCGTGAAGGTGACCCCTTCATTTTTGTGAGTTATTCACATCACAATAAAGCACAGGTCTATCCGGTTCTCGATTATCTCCATAACGAAAAAAAATTCCACATCTGGTATGACCCTGCTATGGAATGTGGCGTTCAGGATTTCCGCGATGAATTACGCAGAAAAATCGAAAGCTGTACAGCTGTTCTTCTGTTCGTTTCCAAAGAATCGATGTCCTCTATCTACTGCGGTATGGAAATTATCGTGGCACAAGAGAACCAAAAACCGTTTTATATCGTCCGTCTTGACAAAACCGAATATCCTCCCGCTTTCGAGATTCTGCTCGGAAAAATCCACGCAATTGACGGAACAAATCCCCAGGCTGCCGGCCGCGATCTCAAAGATGTTCTTCCCCCGGAAACAATGGAACGCCTGATTTACGAAGGCAATGTATTGACAAGCTGCGAACATTACGGTGCTACTATTGAAATCGGAAAAGAAGCCAGTTTTATCGGTGACAGTGCTTTTCACGGTAATCTCACGCTGGAGAACATCTCCTTCCCCGAAACGATCCGTGCAATCGGAAAGGAAAGCTTCCGCGGATGCACGAATCTGACCGAAATTCTGATTCCGTATGCAACCGAACGCATCGGTGAAAGCGCATTCCGCGACTGCACAAGTCTGAAGAAACTGGTTGTGCAAAATCAGTGCATCAAGATCGGCGAGCGAGCTTTTGAAAACTGCTCCACCCTTGAGGATGTTCAACTCCCCGAAGGCCTGACCGAGATTTACGGCGGTGTCTTTAACAGTTGCCGCGGCCTGAAACATATTACTCTTCCTAAAATGTTGACTGTTCTCGGCGAAAGTGCATTTTCGGATTGTTCAAGCCTCACAGATATCGACATTCCCGCCTCCGTAACCAAGATCGACGATCTGGTTTTTAACGGGTGTACTAAACTGACAACCATCACTCTTCACGAAGGCTTGAAAAAGATCGGTAAAGGTGCTTTCAAAAATTGCTCGGTACTGGAAGAAGTTGAAATCCCGGCGTCTGTTTCATTGATCAATGACGCTGTATTCCGCGGCTGTAAAGCTTTGTTTTCCATTAAGGTTTCGCCGAAAAACAAACATTATAAATCTGAGTTGACTTGTCTGGAAGGTTCTCGTTCTCACGTTCTGTTCAACAAAAACAAGTCCATCTTACTCGCCTACCCGGGTGCCGTTGTTGAGCAGGATTATACCGTCCCCGACAGTGTTGTTACGATCAGTGACTGGGCCTTCTGCGAAGCAAGAAATCTGTCTAAGGTGATCATTCCCGACAGTGTACAGTCCATCGGTGAAGGTGCATTCTGCAATTGCACCAATTTGCTTAGGGTATCGATTCCCGATTCCGTTACACAAATTGATGATTGTGCTTTCCGCGGATGCAGCGGCTTGAAGGAAATCCACATTCCCTCTTCGGTCGTTGAATTCGGTTGGGGTGTGTTTGACGGTTGTGATGAGCAGCTGAAAGTGTACTGTGAAATGGGTTCTGCGATTGACACCTATTGCAAAGGAAACCGTATCAACACGGTATATTTAGATAAAGTTGAGGCATAACTATGACCGCGTTGCAAACCGTATTAGGATTCATCAAAAAAAACGTGGTTATGACGGTGGCGCTTTGCGCTGCCGTCATAACCTCCTTTCTTGTACCTATCGATAAAGAGTATCTGGGGTATTTCGATTTCAAAACGCTCACCTGTCTGTTTTGTGTATTGGCGGTCGTGTGCGCACTTCGGAACATCCGCTTTTTCTACATTCTCGCAAAAAAGATCGTGCAGCTCTTTAAAAATGCCCGTATGAGCATTCTGGGATTGGTGTATATCACCTTTATCGGCTCTATGCTGATTGCTAACGATATGGCATTGTTGACGTTTCTGCCGCTCGGTTTCTTTGTACTGAGCACAACCGGCAAAGAAAAATATATGGCGTTCACGTTCATTATGCAAAATATCGCCGCCAACCTTGGCGGTATGCTTACCCCGTTCGGTAATCCGCAAAACCTGTATTTATACACCGCCTTTGAAATTCCCAATCTCGAATTTATGGCGATTATGGCGCCACCCTTTATTGTCTCGATTCTTTTGATCACGCTGTGTTGTATTGTTTTCGTAAAACCGGAGCCGTTGGAAATTGAGGATGACCGCGCAACACTTCCCGTCGGTCGCACCGTTTTGTATCTTTGCCTGTTCGCATTGTCGATCGTCATTATTTTTCGCGGTATTCCGTACTGGATCGGCCTGATCATCATTCCGATCGTACTGCTGTTTGCGGACCGTAAAGCCTTGCTGGATGTTGACTATCCGTTGCTGTTCACCTTTGTGTTTTTCTTTATTTTTGCAGGCAATATGGCACGCATTGATATCGTCCGTGACTTCTTCTCGACGCTTCTTGAAAAAAGCACACTGCTGTTCAGCGCTCTTTCCTGCCAGATCATCAGTAATGTTCCCTCGGCGATTCTGCTCTCGCAATTCACCGAAAACTACCGTGATCTTCTGGTTGGTGTTAACATCGGCGGTGTCGGCACCCTGATCGCATCGCTGGCGAGTCTCATCACTTTCCGTGAGTATACCAAGCACAACCCCGGTAAAGGTGGCTATTATATCAAAGTGTTTTCCGCTTTCAACTTCGGTTTTCTGGTGATTTTGATCGGCTTTATGATGGTGTGGAATCATTTTGTTATTTAAAAAAGGAGATGACTTCTTTGCCGGCATATTTCCACTATACCATTGACGCTTACGGTTGCCTATCACAGCAAACCAATAAACTGATGGTGATCAATGATTTTTTGGTGACCACGGCAACAGAATTGGATATGCAGCCCGTTATGCCACCGTTTCTTGTTCCCTATTATTATTGTGACGATGCTCAGGATGTCGGCATCAGCGCCTTTTGCATTTGCGCAGACGGGTCGCACATCACCATCCACACGTTCCCTGAGCGTTCCTGCTACTTCATTGACATTCTGACCAATTCCTTTTTGGAGGAGGCAAAGGTCAAAGATCTTGTGTGCAAACAGCTTTACGCGGGCAACTTCAGCATTCAGACATTGGATCGCCGCGATTTTGCATCCGATCCGAGTGCCGTTGACACACAAAATGATTTCGGTCCGCATTTTATGATTACGGTCAATAATCCCAAGACCTCTTTTGAGGCAATCTACAAGTGGCTGGAAACCATTGCCCCGAAAATCAATATGAACCCCATTTCCCGCCCGTATGTCATTTATGACCGTGTTGAGGACCCGCAAACCATTTCCGGTATTTTAGTCGTCGCACAAAGTCACATTGCCTTCCATTACTGCATTGAAGACGATGTTGCCAACATCGATATCTTTTCCTGCAGCTTTCTGGATCTGGATGTGATCGAAGCCATTATCCACGAGGACTTCGGTATGGACGCACGGATCGATCTGTTTGCGCGCGGCAGTAAGCATCGCTATGAATGCCAGCACTATTCGCGTCAGACCCGCATCGAAAAAAATAAAACCTGGCAAAAAAATCTGTAATAACAAAAAACGCAACCGAAACGGTTGCGTTTTTTGTTGCTTTGGGGTTGATTCGGGTAAGGTATCTGGTGTATAATTAAAGTATACAATCGTACTTTTGAGGTGTGTTATGAACTTTCGGGATTACTTACACGATCATATCGTGATACTTGACGGCGGCATGGGGACGCTGTTGCAGGCACAAGGTCTGCAACCCGGCGAATACCCCGAGCGGTGGAACCTTACCCATCCCGACGCTGTTGTTGCCGTTCATAAAGCCTATTACGAGGCAGGTAGCACCATCGTTTCCACCAACACCTTCGGCGCCAATTCGCTGAAATTTTCTTCGGATGAGCTGGCATCGATCGTGAAAGCGGCGGTTGCCAATGCCAACGCCGCCAAAGCGCAATGCAAGGACGGTCTTCCCCGCTTTGTCGCGCTGGATATCGGTCCGACGGGTAAGCTACTCAAACCCCTTGGCGATCTTGATTTTGAGGACGCCGTCTCCGTTTTTGCGCAAACCGTCCGGTTGGGCGTTCAATGCGGTGTCGATGCCATTCTCATCGAAACGATGAACGACAGCTACGAAACCAAAGCGGCATTGCTTGCCGCCAAGGAGAACAGCGATCTTCCCGTGCTTGTATCCAACGCCTACGGCGAAGACGGCAAGCTGATGACGGGAGCTACTCCCGCCGCAATGGTCGCGATGGCCGAAGGCTTAGGCGCGGATGCCATCGGTGCCAACTGCTCACTCGGTCCTGCACAGCTCCGCGGTGTCGTGGAGGAATTGCTTGCCAATGCCTCCATCCCCGTGCTGTTCAAGCCGAATGCAGGCCTCCCGAAGATGGACAACGGCAACACGGTGTTTGATATCACCCCTGCCGAATTTGCCGACGAGGTAGCATCGCAATTGGCAAAGGGTGTGCGGCTTGCCGGTGGCTGCTGCGGTACAACCCCCACCTATATCGCCTTATTAAGCGAACGTGCCGCCACGGTATCCCCCGTCCCTCTCACAAGCAAAAACCGCACCGTGGTGTCCTCCTATTCGCACGCTGTGGTCTTTTCGGACACCCCCGTGCTGATCGGTGAACGCATCAACCCCACGGGTAAAAAACGCTTTAAGCAGGCACTTGTTGAGCAGGATATGGACTATATCCTCAACGAAGGCATCCGTCAGCAGGAAAAGGGTGTCCATATTTTGGATGTCAATGTCGGTCTGCCCGATATCGACGAGCCTGCGATGCTGACACGAACGGTATGTGACCTGCAGGCGATTCTGGACTTACCGCTGCAGATCGACACCTCCGACCCTGTGGCGATGGAAGCCGCTTTGCGCCGCTATAACGGCAAGGCGCTCATCAACTCCGTCAACGGCAAAAAGGACAGTATGGCCGCAATTTTTCCGCTTGTCAAAAAATACGGCGGCGTGGTAGTAGCACTGACGCTGGACGAAAACGGCATTCCCGAAACCGCCGAAGGTCGCGTTGCCATTGCTCAAAGGATTCTCGACACGGCTGCCTCCTACGGCATCGATAAACGCGATATCGTATTTGATACCCTGGCAATGACCGTCAGCGCCGATAACCGTGCCGCTCTTGCAACCCTCGGTGCTTTACACACCATTCGCTATACGCTCGGCTGTCACACCTCGCTTGGCGTATCCAATGTTTCCTTCGGACTTCCCTGCCGCGATGCGGTCAACAGCACCTTCTTTGCACTGGCGCTTCAAAGCGGGCTGTCTGCCGCCATTATGAATCCGCATTCGGCGGATATGATGAAGGTATACTATGCCTACAATGCCCTGAAAGGCACAGATGAGAATTGTGCCGCTTACATTGCGCACGCAGAGGAATTTGCCGTTACAGCCGCTTCTGCGCCCACTGTCGGGGCTTCTGCCGCGATCGACGCCGCATCAGAACTCCAGCACGCCGTTATCAAAGGCTTGCAGGAGAAAGCCGCCACGCTAACACGTGCCCTTCTTGCACACACAGCGCCGCTGGATATTGTCAACAACGACATCATCCCCGCACTGAATGTTGTCGGGGACGGCTTCGAAAAGAAGACGATGTATCTTCCTCAGCTTCTGATGAGTGCCGAAGCCGCCAAAAGTGCTTTTGAGGTGATCAAATCCACTATGAACAGCGACGCCTCTCACGCAAACGGCACGGTTGTTTTGGCAACGGTACACGGCGATATTCACGATATCGGCAAAAACATCGTCAAGCTATTGCTGGAAAACTACGGCTTTTGCGTTGTGGATCTCGGCAAGGATGTTCCGCCCGAAGTCATCGTGCAGCAGGCAGTCACGCTTCACGCACCCCTTGTAGGGCTCAGTGCGTTGATGACCACCACCGTTCCTGCAATGGAGGAAACCATCCGACAGCTTCGCTGTGATGCACCGTGGTGCAAGGTCGTTGTCGGCGGTGCCGTGCTGACACAGGACTATGCCGACCGCATCGGCGCCGATAAATATGCCAAGGACGCGATGGAAACGGTTCGCTACGCACAGGAGCTTCTCTTATAAATAACGATGATGCAAAAAAAAGACCTTGTACGGATTGCCCGTACAAGGTCTTTTGCTATTCTCTTAGTGCTTGCTGCCGAACAGGTGCATAATGTCGCCGAAGCCGGAGTCATCGTCGTCATCCTGTGCCGCAAAGCTCATCGGAGTCGAGCCGGGGACATTGCCGCCGTTCTCGTCAAAGCCCGTTGCCACAACCGTCACGACCATCTCGTCATCGAGGGTGTCGTCGAACGCCATACCCCAGATGATGTTTGCATCGGGATGTGCCGCCTTTTGGATGGTGGTTGCCGCCACATCGACATCTTCGAGGTCAATGTCGGGGGACGCGGTGATGTTGATGATCACGCCGCGGGCACCCTTGATGGATGTCTCAAGCAGGGGGCTGGCGATCGCGCGCTCAGCAGCTTCGGAAGCCTTCTCCTTGCCTGCCGCACGGCCAAAGCCCATATGTGCATAGCCGGCGTCCTTCATAACGGCGCTGACATCCGCAAAGTCAAGGTTGACCATTGCCTGCTGGGTGATCAGGTCGGAGATGGACTGCACGCCCTGACGGAGAACATCATCCGCCATATTGAAGGCGTTCGCAAGGGTAATGCGCTGCTCGCTGATAAGCTTCAGGCGCTCATTGGGGATGACAAGCAGGCTGTCCACGTGCTCGCGAAGGTTCGCGATACCGGCCTCTGCTTGCTCCAGACGGCGACGACCCTCAAAAGCGAAGGGCTTGGTGACGATACCGACGGTAAGAATGCCGAGGTCACGGGCAATGTTCGCCACAACGGGAGCCGCACCCGTACCGGTGCCGCCGCCCATACCGGCGGTGATGAACACCATATCGGTGCCCTTGAGTGCCGCTTCGATCTCTTCGCGGCTCTCCTCAGCAGCGCGCTGACCCTTGTCGGGGTTTGCGCCGGCGCCCATACCGTGCGTCAGCTTCTCACCGATCTGCAGCTTGAGCGTTGCCTGCGAACGGGCAATTGCCTGACGGTCAGTGTTGATCGCCACAAACTCAACGCCCTGAAGACCCGAGCGCACCATACGGTCAACAGCGTTACCGCCGCCGCCACCGACACCGACGATCTTTATCTGCACGCCGCTTGCGTAATCGTTTTCAATTTGAAATCCCATAAAAAACATCCTCTCTGTTTAGTATAGACATAATTATAACATTGCCATTATTCTAATCATACCACGGACTCGCCGCAATATCAACAGAAAATTTGCAATTTTCGACCCACTTTACAAAAAATTTTTATTCGCCGCGATTGTATTAACGAATTAGTAACTATTTCGGCAAATAACGGTAACAGCTCTGTTGCTTATTCTCCGCTGTCGCCCTCATAATCGGATTCTTCTTCATAATACGAATCTTCTTCCGTGTAATCGGAGTCCTCCTCTTCGTAATACGGATCCTCTTCGTAATACGAATCCTCTTCCTCATATTCCGAGTCTTCCTCGGACGGAGTGTCCGAATCCTCCTCGGATTCATCCTCTTCGGGCGTGTCAAGTATTTCGCCCGGAGCAGGCTGACGCGGAGCGGTCGGCTTGGTCGGCAACAAAGAGGAGGGTGTAAAGACCGCCTGCTTATCCACCGCTTCATCGCTCGAATAAGAAACCAGATTCAACCGCCCCGATGCCTGCTCGCCTCGACTCTGCAGGATCTTCGGGATCGTTGCGGCGACAACGCCGATCTCGTGCTCCAGATTGGAGGTGTTTCCAAGCCAGACCTCGATCTGCGAGCGCCATACAAGACGGATATCCGTCATATCCGTGATATTGATCTCCGTAACATCGGACAACGCGTATCGGTTGATTGCCGACAGCAGTGTCCCCAAAACGCTTGCTTCGTATTCGTCCAGCGCCTGCGCACCGACGCTGATACCGTCTTTGGGAGCTTTCGCTTTAATGTACAGGCTGTTTTTCGGGCGGTCGGAGGTGATGGGCTGTTTATCCAACACCTTACCGTTCCCGCCGATCGGAATCCAGTGTCCATCCGCATACATCACGCCGATGCAGTCGGTTTCCGTCACCGTGATACGTACCTCTTTCATCCGCAGAGTCTGTACATCTACATCCGCATAATACGGAAATGTATTGAGTAAATGCTCTTCAACAGCATTGCTTTTCACTTTAAAAATACTTTGTCCGATCAGCACGCCGCTTTCGCCGATCACGGATTCCTCTAAATACTTGGTGTTTCCTTCCAGCGTGATCGTCTCCACCGCAAACATATTTCCCTCCGTTGAAGGAGGCGTGTTGCTTTCGGGACGCGGGGTGATGATCCACAGCACGATGGAGGAAACCACCAACGCCACGATCAGCAACAGCATCACGATCAGCAGATAAAACCGTTTCGTTGTCAATGCATTTTCCTTTGCCCGACGGCGTTGCTCCTCGGTCATTTCTTCTTCTTTGATTTTTCTTGCCACGGTTTCACCGCCTTTTCTTATCAATTGATACGTTTTATATCGGCACCGAGCTGTGTCAACAGCTTTTCGGGATACGCATAACCACGATCCAGATGGCACAGACGACCGATTTGCGTCACGCCCTGAGCGGCAATCCCCGCCACCAGCAGCGCCGCACCGCCGCGCAGATCCGTGCAACACACGCTTGCGCCGTGCAGACACGGAACCCCTTCCACGACCGCCATTCTTCCCTCGGTTTTAATATTCGCACCCATTCGAACCAGTTCACACACGTGCTTATAGCGACTGTCAAAAATATTCTCGATGATCACGCTGGTTCCCGATGCCACGGCGGTCATCGCCATGATCGGTGCCTGCGCATCGGTCGGGAAACCGGGATACGGCATTGTGCGGATCAGTCCCACGCGCGACAGACGAGCGGGTGCCTTGAGCCGAACCGAATTCTCACGGATATGCAGTGTGCATCCTGCTTCTTCAAATACGCTGAGTACCGCCGTCATATGCGAGGGCTTCAGCCCGTGAAGGGTGATATCCCCCGCCGTAACAGCCGCCGCGGCAAGAAAGGTCGCCGCTTCAATGCGGTCGGGCATCACGCTGTACCGACAACCGATCAGCCGTTCCACACCCTCAATATACAACACGCTTTCGCCTGCCCCGCAAATACGCGCACCGCACGCATTCAGAAATGTACACAGATCAATGATCTCGGGCTCCTTCGCCGCATTGCTGAGTACGGTCTGACCTTTGGCAAGCACCGCGGCAAGAAGCACATTCTCCGTTGCACCGACACTCGGGAAGGACAACGCGATCCGTGCACCGTGCAAGCCCTTAGGTGCCGCACAATGCAGTGCACAGCCGTCCTCGCGTATCTCCGCACCCATCTGGCGCAACGCCTGCAAGTGTAGGTCGATCGGACGGGGACCCAGCTCACAGCCGCCCGGGAAACACAGCCTTGCGCTTCCCGCCTTGGCGAGCACCGCACCGAGAAACACAATGGAACTGCGCATTTCTCTCATCAGATGCTCGGGGATGCTGTTTGCACATTCTGCAGACGGGATCACCTCAACGCTGTTGCCGTCACGGTGCACCGTGCATCCCAAATGCGTCAGAATCGCCACGGATGCTTCCACATCCGTCAGCATCGGCAGACGGTCTAATATGACAGGAGAAGAGGAGAGCACCGTTGCCGCCAATAACGGCAAGGCGCTGTTTTTCGCCCCGTGCGGTGTCAGCTCACCCTCTAACCGTCTTCCGCCGTTGATCACCAATTTGCTCATAGCCATACCCCTTTTCCATCAACCGACATCAAAGCCGTTTCTGTTGATATGGTATGCTATTTTGCAAAAATCGGTGAATTTACCGTCAAAGAACTTATTGTTTGGCTGTTTTTAAGGCATCTGCCACAACCTCCAGGATGCGGTCCATAGCCCCCGTGACAGCCCCTTTACGGGCGTTTTCGCCCATACGCAACAGCTTGGCAGGATCATCCGTAATGCTTTTGACCGCCTCCCATAAGGAAGCCGCCGTCAGATCCTTTTCCTCCATACACAACGCCGCCTCACGGGAAACCAGCGCCTGCGCATTGTGGAATTGGTGATTTTCCGCCACATAGGGCGACGGGATCAGGATGGACGGCTTTCCGCACGCCTGCAATTCCGTCAGCGTCATCGCCCCGCAACGGCAAATGACCACATCCGCCGCCGCCATACAATCCTTCATATTATCAATATACTCACGCACATCAATGCCGTCGGCGTGAAGCGGAATCCCGCTTGCTTTCAGTGCGTCACACATCGCCGCATAGCCCGCGCGACCGGCACCGTGAATATGCTGCAGCTTCCCTTCGCGGCGGCTTTTTTCCAGCATACCGCTGACAGCGCAGTTGATCGCCGACGCGCCGAGACTGCCGCCGAACGACAGCACAAGCGGTCTTTCATCCAATCCCAGACGCTTACGCGCTTCCTCCTTGGGGATCTGCGCAAAATCGGCAGGTAACGGATTCCCCGTCACGACCACCTTCGCATCGGACGGCAGATACGCCTTTGCCGATTCCTCCGACACGCACACCGTCGCCCATTTGCTGAGCATCTTCACCGTCACCCCGGGAAGGGCGTTCGATTCGTGTACCACAACGGGGATCCCGCGTTTGGCGGCTTTTCTGAGGATCGGACCGCAGACATAGCCACCCGTACCGATGGCGATGTCCGGCTTGAACTCGCGGATAATGCGGTCCGCACGTCCACCCGCTGTCAGTGCCTGCCACGCCGCGCCGATATTGTGGCCGATCGCCGCGGGTGTCAGCTTGCGCATAAAGCCGCTGACCTTCATTGTTTCAATGCGATAACCCGCCGCCGGCACCAGACGGGTCTCCATCCGACCCTCTGCACCGACAAACAGGATCTCACAATCGGGATAGGTGTCCCCAAGAGCCTTGGCAATCGTCAGCGCGGGGTTAATATGCCCCGCTGTACCGCCGCCCGTCATCAATACGCGCATATCAAAAACTCCTACGATTGTTTATTTGTGGATTGCCGTGATATCGACAGCAAAATACCCATCTGTCCTAACAGCATAATCAGCGAGGAACCGCCGTAACTGAAGAACGGCAGGCTGATGCCCGTATTCGGAAGAAGGTTCGTCACAACGGCAATGTTAAGTGCCACCTGAATGGCGATCTGCACCGACAGACCGACCGCCAGCATAAACCCGAATTTGTCGGGGGAGTGCATCGCAATGCCGAAGCCGCGCCAGACAAGCACCGCAAACAGCACAATGATCAGTACCGCCCCCACAAAGCCGAGTTCCTCACAAACGATGGCAAAAACGAAGTCGTTTTGCGGTTCGGGAAGGAACAGATGCTTCTGGCGGGAATTACCGAAGCCCTGCCCCATCAGTCCGCCCGAGCCGATGGCGTACAGCGACTGCATCGTCTGCCACGCCTGATCGCGGTTATTTTCATACACCTCAAAAATGTTCAACCACACTTCGATGCGGTCCTGCTCATATCCGAGCACCGCGATCATAAACACGACCGCGCCGCCGCAAAGCAGTACCGTGCCGACAGCAAGCAAAATATTGGTGCCGCCGACAAACATCATCACAAGACCGATGGCAAAAATCAGGATCGTACCCGAAAGGTGCGGCTCAAGGATCGTCAGGAGGCACAGCAGCACAAGCACCGCCATAAACGGAAGATAGCCCTTTGTGATTTTCCCCATCTGTTTATGGTTCAGGGATATCATATGGGCAAACACCAGTATCAACCCAAACTTTGCCACCTCGGACGGCTGGATGTTACCGAGCCCCGGCAACGGAATCCAGCGTTGCACACCGTCAGACGTAGGAATGAACAGCACCACGATCAGCAAAATAACGGAGATGCCTAAAATGGGAAGAGACAGCTGATGCCAGATGTGATAATCAATACACGAGCAAATCAGCATCGCCGCAATACCGACGGCGGCAAAGATCAACTGCTTTTTAATATAGAAATAGCTGTCATCCTCGCGATAGTATGCGTTGACATAGCTCGCCGAAAACATACACGCAAGGCCGATGGTCAGCAAGACGAGCAACAGGATCAGAAACGGCGCATCAAACGATTCGCCGATGAAAAACAAACGCGTTTTTTTCTTTTTCAAAGGGGTTTCTTTCTTTTCCGCCGTCGCCATATCCCCGCCGCTCCTTTCTGATGTCCGTCAATTTCACCCGGAATTATGTTGTCAGTACCATTGCCGCGATCGCCGCAATACCGGCAACAGCGGTAATGCTTGAAAAGACCGTCACGATCTTATTTTCACTCCATCCGCACATCTCGAAATGATGATGGATGGGACTCATTTTGAACAAACGCTTGCCGTGCGTCAGCTTGAAATAGCTGACCTGCAACATCACCGACAAGGTTTCCACGATATACATAATGCCAAAGGGCAACAGCAAAAACGGCCGTCCGATACCGAATGCCAGCGCGCACAGCACACCGCCGATCAGCAACGAACCCGTGTCGCCCATAAACACCTTGGCAGGATGCAGATTCCACATCAGGAATCCGACCAGCGCGCCCGCAAAGGCGATCGCCACAAGGCTCTGTCCGAAATGTGCCGTCACCGTTGCCGCAATCATCATACAGCACGATGCCACCACGGTGATCGAACCGCAAAGACCGTCCACGCCGTCGGTGAGGTTGGTCGCGTTGGAAAAGCCGACGGTGAAGAAGATGCACAGCGGCAGATACCACCAGCCGATGTCCGTCTCCCCCACAAACGGTACGTAAATAACCGAGCCTTCGCCTAAGAAATACATAATGGCCGCATAACCCGCGCCGACGATCAACTGCAGAATGATCTTCTGCAACGACGTCAGACCGAGGTTGCGCTTTTTTACCACCTTGATATAATCATCCGCAAAGCCGATCGCACCGCACGCCAGCGCCATCACGATGCCGCTGATCAAGCGAACACGCTCCGTAAACGCCACGCCCGAAAGCGGCTTGAGCGGCGTTGCCGCTTCACACACAAGAACCGCCGCGATCATCGCGACCAGAAAGCCGACAATAAACATCACACCGCCCATCGTGGGGGTTCCCTGCTTGTTTTTATGCCACGCAGGGCCGACATCACGGATCGTCTGTCCGAATTTCAGCCGGTGAAGCATCGGCACAAAATACCGACCCGACAGCCACGATACCAGAAAAGCCACCGCCGCCGTACCGAGCAAGATCGCCATACGCATCATAGATTCGTTCATACCGCGTTCCCTTTTCCTTTACTTCAAAATCTCGGCGATGACTTCACGCTCATCAAAATGAATGACACCGTCTTTTAAAATCTGATAGGTTTCGTGACCTTTTCCCGCCAGAAGCACCGTATCACCGCTTTTCGCCGATTGCAACGCAAACGCAATGGCATCACGGCGGTTTTCGATCACCGTATGTTCGCATCCCTCGGGAACGCCGACAAGAATATCCTGCAGGATCGCCTGCGGATCCTCCGTGCGGGGGTTATCCGAGGTGATCACTAAATAATCGGCATACTGTGCCGCGATCGTCGCCATTCTCGGACGCTTGGTCTTGTCGCGGTCACCGCCGCAGCCAAACAGAACGATCAGACGCCCCGTCGCGCAATCCTTCAACGTGCGGCAGATATTTTCCAGTCCGTCGGGCGTGTGCGCGTAGTCGATCACCACCGTGTAATCACGGTCGGTCGGCACGACCTCTGCACGGCCCTTGACACCGCAGGTGCCGCAAAGAGCCGCTTTGACCGTTTCAAACGGAATGCCGAGTGACAGCGCGCACACAGCACTTGCCATCGCGTTGTACACCGAAAAGCGACCGGGGATCGGCAACGACAGCGTGCCGATGCGCACACCGTGCTCCAGCAGATCAAACGTCACGCCGTCAGCACGCATCACGATATTGTCCGCACGATACGCCGCATCCTGCGACCGTGTCGCAAAGCCGAAAATATCGCCTTCAAAACCCTCGGTGATGGCATCCGCCCACGCATCATCCGCATTGACAATGGCACGCGAAGCACGCTTAAACAAACGCTTTTTGGCGTCACAGTAGTTCTCCATAGTCTTATGGTAATCCAGATGATCCTGCGTCAGGTTTGTGAACACCGCCGCGTCAAACAGACAGCCTTCCACACGGTCCTGATCAAGAGCGTGCGAACTGACCTCCATCACCGCGTAGGTGCACCCCTCTTTGAGCATAATGGAGAGCATACTCTGCAGATCATACGGGTCGGGAGTGGTGTGCCCCGACGGCAGAATGCGATCGCCGACCATATTCTGGATCGTACCGATCAGTCCCACCTTGTGCCCCGCTTTCTCAAGGATCGCCTTGAGCATATAGGTCATCGTGGTCTTACCGTTCGTGCCCGTAATGCCGATCAGGTGCAGCTGCGAGGCAGGATTGCCGAACCAGTTTGCGCACAGCTGTGCCCACGCGCGGCGGGTCGAAGGCAATGTCAGTTCACGCTCAAGTCCCATCGGACGTTGCGTCACCACCAGAGCCGCGCCCGCATCGTGTGCCGCCTGCGCAAAGCGATGACCGTCAACGGCGGTACCCTCGATACACACAAAGACATAGCCCGGTTCCACACGTCTGGAATCACAGGTAAGTCCCGAAACAACCGCATCATTATCCGACGCGACGATGCCGTCAAGCAATTGCTGAACCGTCATGGCAGTTTCTCCTCTTTCTTCTTATTCTATCGTATCCTGGTAAATAAATTCAACCGTAATGATCGTACCGAGCGGAACCTCTGTCCCGGGTGCGATGCTTTGCAGGGATGCCAGTGCACCGCCGTCCTCAAGATCCGTACCGCTGAGATACAGATTCAGTCCGCAGCTCTCCGCCAGCTCCGACGCACCCGACACCGAATACCCCGTGAAATCGGGAACGGTGGTCATTTCGGATTCATAGCTGAGCTGATCGGTATACAGCACCACCGTGCCGTCCGCAGGGATCGACTGTCCGGCTTCGGGGACCTGCTTGACGACCGTTGCGCCGTCACCCTTCACGCGAACCGTCAGTCCTTCGCTTTGAACCATTGCTTCCGCCGTAGCGATATCCAGTCCCTCCACAGCGGGTGTGCTGCGGTTGAGATCGGCAAGCTCACTTTGCGTGTAGTGCGGTTCAATGCCGAGATACGGCAGGGTATCCTGCAGGATCTTTTTGGCAACCGGTGCCGCGATCGTGCCGCCGTAGCGAACCGCACACTGCGGCTCATCGATCAGGACAAGCACCGCGATCTGCGGATTGTCGGCAGGCGCAAAGCCGCCGAACGACGCGACAACATTGGTGCCGCCCGTTTCGGTCTTTTCGGACGTACCGGTTTTACCCGCCACGCGATAGCCGGGAACGTAGGCGTTTTTACCGCCGCCCGATTCCACCGCCACGCGGAGAAGCTCCGACACGCGCGAAGCGGTATCGGACGAGATCACCTGACGCTTGATGGTCGTCGAGGTGTTGGAAACCACGTTTCCGTCCGCATCCAGTACCTGCTTCACCACGTACGGCTGTAACAGCTTGCCGCCGTTGGCGATGGAGGAGATCGCTGTGATCATCTGGATCGGGGTCAGCTTAAAGGTCTGACCCATCGACGAAACCGCTAACTGAACGGGATCCAGATCGTCCTCGGAGTGATACAGGCTCTGCGAGATCGAGCCCTCACCAAGCATATCAATAGCGGTCATTTCGGTAAACCCGAAGCCCGTGTAGTATTTATAAAACAGATTGCGTCCGACCGACAGACCGATCTGGATGAACGCCGGGTTGCAGGAATTGCAGATGGCATCCCCAAGTGACTGCGTGGAGTGTGCATTCGGGTACACGTGACAGTGAACCGTTGTATCCAGCACCGTTTCCGCACCACCGCAGTAATACGAGCTGTTTTCCGTGGCAACGCCTTCCTCCAGTGCCATAGCGGTGGTAAACATTTTGAACACGGAACCGGGCTCGTAATACTCGGAAATGGCTTTGTTCTTCCACTGCTTTTCCAGTGCCGCCACGATTGCCGCCGATTTCTCGTCGCCCGCAAGCTCCGCGATCGCCGCCGCGTCGGTTTTGTTCATCACGGTCATCGGATCGTTGGGGTCATAGTCATCCTTGGTTGCCATCGCTAAAATCGCGCCGGTGTTGACATCCATCACGATCGCGCAGGCGCGGTTGGTCGCGCCCGTGTTCAAAAGCGCTTCCTCCAGATACTTTTCGCAGTAGTGCTGGATCGTCTGATCGATAGACAGCACAAGACTGTTGCCGTCCTCGGCATCGATCGTTTTTTCATAGGACAACAGATTGGGCAGGTTTTCGCCCCAGCCGTTCTGCGCGGTCACGATGCGGCCGGCTTTTCCTTCCAGCAGCTCGTTGTATTCCGCCTCCAGTCCTTCAAGGCCCGTATTATCCGCACCCGTGAACCCAAGAAAGCTGGATGCCAGCGTGCCGTAAGGGTACACGCGCTTATAGTCGGTGATCAGGCGGAACACGCCGCCCATCTCATTTTTTTGCACCCATTCGTTGAGCTTTTCGGCAAGCGGCCGTTCGATCTTGCTTTTGATCACCTCATACTGCGAATCGGTGCGGGAAGCTTTCTTATACAGTGTTTCTCGGTCAACCTCCAATAATACCGAAAGGTCGTCGGCGATTTTTTGACGCTCTTCCTCCTTCTCGATCTGATCGGGGTCCATAATCACCGTCCACACCTGCATACTCTCCGCAAGCGTTTCCATATTGGTGTCATAAATCGCGCCGCGATTCGGCGAAATGATGCTGTCGGACAGCTGCTGCTCCGTTGCGCGGCGTTGCCAGTCATCGGTCTGCACGATCTGCAGCATCACAAGCTGCGCAACGATCAGTCCGAATGCCAGCACAGTCAACAGCACCAGCATCACCACCGCACGGCGCCACATCTGCTGGGTCGGGCGTTTACCTGCCGCTTTTTCGCGGGACTGCGCAGGTTCGTTTTTCGGCTCTCGCATCACTGTTGACTCCTTTCCTTGTAGGATCTTTACAAACAAGAATTACGGTACAGTCTTTAGACTGAAATAACAAACGAGAGTTAAGACACAGTGTTCTCAACTCCCGAAATGCGTGCGAACATCGGGCATGCGAGCCTCTATACATTCGTATGCCGAAATTCAGCGGGTATTCACGTTCCGTACAGGTTTGACACGCATCAGGCGTCGAACCAACCGGCAATCAGCGCGCCGATCGTTTCGAAAATGCCGTCGGGCGCGGGATCGGACACTTCGATCTTGTCGCCGCCGTCCACCGTTATGTACTCGATCTGATGCGATTCGATTTTTTCCATGCCATGCTCGTCCGCATACGCGTCAACACTTTCCGCAGAGGTCTTTGCCGACAGCTCATTGGTCAGACGGCTTGTCTCACTGCGGAGAATGGCAAGCTCCTCGCGGCTGGCGGAGATCTGATCGTTCAATTCTGTCAGCTGTACGCGGCTGACGATCATCAGCGCAAACACAGCGACAAGCAGGACGGAAATGATAATATTGGAAGCCAGACGTCCGTTGCGGGCGCGGCGCTCTTTCTTTTCTTGCATCTCGGCGGTCTTCTCAGGAGAATTGACCGCGCGAAGCCGGGGCTGAGTCTCAAACAAGGAGAGATCGTACGCTTCCGAGGATCCTCTTGCCATGGCTATCCTTCCTTTCTGTAACGTTTACACGTATCGTTCATGCAGTTTCCGAACACAGCGCAAGGTGGCACTGCGACTGCGGGGGTTATCGAGAAGTTCTTGTTCACACGCGCGCACGGGCTTGCGCGTAATAAGTTCGGCGGCGGGAGTACGCTGACACGTACACACCGGCGCCTGCGGCGGACAAATGCATCCTTGCCGCCATTCGGCGAAGCGTTGCTTGACCATCCGATCCTCCAGCGAGTGGAAGGTGATGATTGCCAACCGTCCGCCGACATCCAGCAGATCAAACGCCGTATCAAGTGCCCTTGACAGACAGCCCAGCTCGTCGTTGACCGCAATGCGGAGTGCTTGAAATACGCGGCGCGCGGGATGCTTTTCGCGTCGTGCCGCCGCAGGAACAGCCGCCTTGATCAGTTCGGCAAGCTGAAGAGTCGTCTGAATCGGTGCGGATTCGCGCTCGCGCACGATCGCCGCCGCGATCCGTCGTGAGAATTTTTCCTCCCCGTAACGGAAGAAGATCTCGGCGAGTTGTTCCTCGCTCATCGTATTGCAAAGATCGGCGGCTGTTGTCCCCTCTTGACTCATACGCATATCCAGCGGCGCATCCTCGTGGAACGAGAAGCCGCGCGCGCCGTCGTCGAGCTGATGAGACGAAACGCCGATATCCATCAAAATGCCGTTTACCTTGTGAACGCCGCGCGCATTCAGCACCGTGTCCATCTGTGCAAAGTTGGTGCGGATCACCGTCGCAGGAAGTCCTTCAAGACGCTTGCCTGCCGCGATAATCGCATCGGGATCCTGATCCAGTGCATACAGATGACCGCCGTCAAGCAAGGACGCGATCGCAAACGAATGACCGCCTCCGCCCGCCGTGCCGTCCACATAAATGCCGTTCGGCTGTACATCAAGTGCCTCTAAAACAGGCTCCAGAAGCACCGGTAAATGGTACCCGCTTCCCGGTACTTTTGCCACAGCCGTTCACCGCCTTTGCGTTGTTATAATTATAGCACAAATCGTTACAAAGCACAAGCACTTTTGCAAACAAATTGTAACTTTTTGTAACCGTTTTCCGTAGATTTTGTGAAACTTTTCGGCTTAAAAATTATGCAAAATAGCCAAATTTTAAGATGGTAAATATTACAAACCGAGAGCGGCAAAATCTTCCATCACCGATGCATCGGTCATCGAACCGACCATCTCGTCATACAGCGCGGGATTCCAGATCTCCGCACGGCCTGCACCCGCACCGATCACCAGCGCTTCCTTTGTGAGCTGTGCGTATTCCAGCAGGTGCTTAGGGATCAGGATGCGCCCCTGCGCATCCACCGTCACATCCGCCGCGTTGGAGGACAAATAACGCAGAAGAGGACGCGATTTCGTCATCGGCAGCTCTTCTAACTTCTCAAGCATCGCGTTCCAGCCGTCGAGGGTGTACAAGCTGACGCAAGGCTCCATCACCGCGGCAACGACAAACGTATCACCGAGAACTTCGCGCATTTTGGCAGGCACGATCATACGCCCTTTGGTGTCGATATTGTGGGAATACCGTCCGCGCATCCTTGTACACCTCCTTCTTTTACGGTAATCGGTTAAAAAAGCAGGGCTTTTTGTGGAAAAGTCGGTGGAAAACGTGGAAAACTCACCACTTTCCACCACAATCACGGCAAAACCCGCCACTTTTTCTTCATTATACTGTACTATTCAGGAAATTGCAAGGGGATTTCGAGAAAAAGTTAAAAAAATTTAACCTTTTTCGGGCACAAAAATACCCCGCAGTCCGTCACGCAGACTGCGGGGTGAATTTCGATGATTAAAATGCCATTTTTTGAGCGATGTAGTCGGCAAGTGCTTCGATCTTGACGCGCTCCTGCTCCATCGTGTCGCGGTCACGCACGGTCACGCAACCGTCCTCTTCGGACTCAAAATCATAGGTAATGCAAAGCGGCGTACCGATCTCGTCCTGGCGGCGATAACGCTTGCCGATAGAGCCGGCATCGTCATAGTCCACCATAAAGAGCGGCGACAGGCGGTCGCGAACCGCCTTTGCCTGCTCGGAGAGCTTCTTGGACAGCGGAAGAACCGCCGCCTTGAAGGGCGCCAGTGCCGGATGCAGACGAAGCACCACGCGGGTATCCTTCTCGTCGAGCTTCTCCTCGTCATATGCCTCGCACAGGAACGCCAGAAGCACACGGTCGGCACCGAGCGACGGCTCGATGACATACGGGATGTAGTGCTCGTTGGTCTCGGGATCGAAATACTCAAGCTTCTGACCCGAATGGTTGCTGTGCTGGGTCAGGTCAAAGTCGGTGCGATCCGCAATGCCCCACAGCTCGCCCCAGCCGAACGGGAACATAAACTCAAAGTCAGTGGTGGCATTGGAATAGTGCGACAGCTCCTTGGGATCGTGATCGCGGAGCTTGAGGTTTTCATCCTTCATACCGAGAGACAACAGCCACTTATGGCAGAAATCCTTCCAGAATGCAAACCACTCCAGATCGGTGCCGGGCTTGCAGAAGAACTCCAACTCCATCTGCTCAAACTCACGGGTACGGAAAATGAAGTTACCCGGCGTGATCTCGTTGCGGAAGCTCTTGCCGATCTGCGCCACGCCGAAGGGGAGCTTGCGGCGGGTGGTGCGCTGGACATTGGAGAAGTTGACAAAGATTCCCTGTGCCGTTTCGGGACGGAGATACATTTCGCTCTTGGCATCCTCCGTCACGCCCTGGAAGGTCTTGAACATCAGGTTGAAGGTGCGGATATCGGTGAAGTTGTGCTCACCGCACTCGGGGCAGACGATATTATGCTCATCAATGTACGCCTTCATCTCATCAAAGCTCCAGCCGCCGGGATTCTCACCGCGCTCTTCGATGAGCTTATCCGCGCGATGACGGGTCTTGCAGCTCTTGCAGTCCATCAGCGGGTCGGAGAAGTTGCCCACGTGCCCCGATGCCACCCACACCTGCGGGTTCATCAGGATCGCACTGTCAAGACCGACGTTGTAGGGACTCTCCTGCACGAACTTCTTCCACCAGGCTCTCTTGATGTTGTTTTTCAGCTCCACGCCGAGAGGGCCGTAGTCCCAGGAGTTTGCAAGACCGCCGTAGATGTCCGAGCCCGGATACACATAGCCGCGGCTTTTGCACAGGGCAACGATGGTTTCCATTGATTTTTCACAGTTGTTCATATTGATTGACTCCTTTCGCATGGCTGGCTGCCATGAGATGTATTCTCATCTATTATACACATATTAAAAGAAAAATCAAGAGGTGAAATGCACACAAATCGCCTTCGGCCTGCGCAAGCAACGCAAACCGAAGGCGATGTCTGTTTCGTTATTGAATCAGCGAACTGAGCAGAACACGCAGATCACGGGAGTTGATCTCCCCGCTTCCGTCCACATCTGCCAAGTGCTTTTGCGTCACCGTCAGCTTCGACGTGTCGTAAAGCAGATCCTTGACAATAATGCGGGCATCCACCGTGGAGGGTTCACCGTCCATATCCACATCCCCGGGCGCATACAGTGTCCATTTAAACACCACGTCGCCGTTTGCCGCCGCAACCTCCTCAAGCTCAAAGCCTCCAAGCGCTTCAAGAGCCCTCTGATACACCCCATCCGCGTGGCTGTTAAATGCCGCCGCAATCGTCGCGGCATCGTTGGAGCGTGTCCCCTGCGCATCGGTGACTGCCGTACCGTTCGAAAGCGTGTACCAATGGTACAGGTTGTGGTAGTCATCGGAATAATCCGAGACGGTGAACGCATCGGGCTTGTCACCGCCGAGTACACCGTGGGTGTACGTGTTATAGGTGAAGCTGTAATTCGAATACGCCAGACCGTTGGCGCACGCCGCCGACAGCTCCATATCCGCAAGGATATTCACCGCACTGCCGTACAGCGAGCGGATGGGCTGTGCGCCCTCGTCGGCAACGATCCGTCCTTTAAAATGCAGATTGGCAATCGTACCGTAGGTGTACGGAAACACCGAGCGCATCCCGTAGGACTGAATATCCACCGTCAGCGTATGACCGCCGCCGTTGTAGATGCCTGCAAAATAGGTCTTTGCACCGCTGTTCGCCGTTGTGCCGCTGTAGCCCGCAACACCCGTCATATCAATATCCGCCGTTTGCAGGAAATACTTGCCGTAGCCGTACATCTCCGTTTCCGCGGATGACACAGAGCTGTTGAAGCCGTTTGTGAGTGCCTTGAAATCGGCGGCATCCTGAATAAGGTACGGCTCTTCAAGTGTTCCCTTACCCTCGAATGCCTCCTCCGGATCGGCAGGCACCTCTACGGGCAGGATGTAACACGCCGACGGAATGATCTTGCCCGTTGTCAGGTTGTGTCCCGTAAACACAATATACTCGTCATACACTCGCACGGTGTACGCCTCACTGCCGTAGGACGCATTCACCGTATGGCGACCGTCACCGCTTCCGAGTGCATTGTTCGCGTTGTTGTAGGTGGCAGGCTGGCATCCCGAAGGCACGTGCACCATACGACAGGAGGTGCCGTTTTCGGTAGAATAGTTTTCGTTGTCATACAGCGAAAGATGCGTGTGCCCCGACAGATGAATGAGATTTTTATAGGTTTCCAGTAACCCCTTCAGACGCATATTCTGCGGGAATTTGTCTGCGAACGTGATCATTCTGCTGTAATCGCCCGGATGGCGGTCGCCCGCTCCGTAATTAAGAAACGGCGAATGCTCGATCAGGAAGATATTCGTCTCCGTATCGCCGTAGGTCCTGAGCATCCCTTCCAGCCAGTCCATCTGCTCTTCGGAGAAATTATCGACCAAAGCACTGCTGCCGGGTGCCGACAGCTCCTGTGCCATAAACAGGAACAGATTGTCACGTTCTCCTGCTGTTTTGCCTTCCACCAGCACCGAAAACCACGCCGAATCCGCCGTGGGATGGATCTCCCCCGCTCCGCCTGTATACTGCACAAACTGTGTGCGACCGACGGCGGTATTGCCGTGATTGCCGATCGCTTCATAAATATCACTGAGCGGGTAATTCGATTGGTTGATCAGCTCAAGATACTCTGTATACTGCTCGGTCATCGGGGCACTGTCTTCGTCGCCTGTCATATCGCCCGTGACGATCACCTTATCCATCCCCTGTGCCGCAAAGAAATTGAGCGTGTTGACCCATTTTTTCTTTGCGCCGTAGCCGAGGGATTCATAATTGATGTGCACATCCGAAACCGCGCCGAACGAAAACGCAACGTCTGCCGGCACCAACCGTTTTTGTGACGGAATGGCAACCGTCGCTACTCTCGTGCTGTAAGAAGGCGGCGTGTCTAAAAACGCACTGCTGCTCTCAAACACCGCGATTTTCGTCGCAGACGGCGGCAAGAGCGTTCCCTCCTTCACCGTGTAGGTGACTGCACCGCCCGTCATCGGGATCGACGCCAGCTCATCATACCCGCCGAGAAGCCCGTTATCGTCAGCAAAATAGATCAGGTAATACCCGCTTGCAGACGCACCGCTTGCAGGCGTGACCGTGATCGTGCCTTCTCCGAAGCCCGCCTTCGCCGCATCATTGCCGCTGAACGCATACGTCACCGATGCCGATGATGCCGCCTCGATCACATACGGAAACGCGCTCATCACCGCACCGAGCAACAGTAACAACGCCAGTGCACACGCACCGATCCGCACACTCCATCGCTTCATACCATCCGCCTCCTTTTTGTCCAGTATACCGCATATTCCGAAAAAGTGCAACCCTAACTCCTCAGCGCGTAGTACGCCCCGCCATAAAGATATGCCGTGTGAACGGAATTTTTTGATTTTTTCAAAAAAGCTATTGACATTTGAATGAAAGTCCGCTATAATAGCACACGTTCCGCAAACTGAATATGGACGATTAGCTCAGCTGGTAGAGCATCCGCTTGACGTGCGGAGGGTCAGCGGTTCAAGTCCGTTATCGTCCACCACATTGTCGTACCAATTTAGATACGGCAGCCAGAAACCCCGAAGCCAAGCGGTTTTCGGGGTTTTTTGCTACCCAAAATTCAAGTCGAATTAAAAAGATACCACCCACCCTTTGGAGGGATTTGAACCGTTACCTATCGAATTTAGCCCCGAATTCAAGGAGTTTTCTCCTCGGATTCGGGGCTTTTTTTGTTTTTTCACGGCTAACAATTTATTAAATTACTGTGAACAAAGAGGTATCGCGCAAAATTCGCGCGATACCTCTTTTACATTTATCCGCCTCCCACGCAGGTGGACTATATGGCAAATACACGAAAGGAGTTGATGCTCATGGCAATTTTGTTCTCGGCTGTGACGGCAACCGCCGATGACGAACAAGTGGAATTCCTTTGTGCGGGAATTCCGAGAGAACTTGACGATCTGGAAGGTTGGACGGCGTTTGAGGGTTTCCTCGGTGAGATCGACAAAGACACCGAAGTAGCGGTTCATGTGGAATCGTATCTCTACGGAGAAGAAGAAACCTACACCGCCACACCCGAAGAAGTCGCGTATATGCAGATGCGTATCGGTATGCGTGAGGACTTTCTCAACGCCCGATGCGACAACATTGAAAGTTCGGATTTTCGGTTCAGTTGGTCACCCGATGAACTGTTTGGCATGAATATGGAGTGACCAACATGAACAAGGAAACCAATCTCGCCCTTGTAAAAGAAACGGCGACCGCCCTTTTGTGGTGCGATATCGCTCCCACTCCATATTCGCCTATGATTGTAAGTCATCCGTTTACCAATACAGGCATTTCTGCTATTAGAGATGAAGATGGACGGACAAAGATGCTTGATCTTACCAAAGATACAGACTTATCGCTTTGGCGACAAGCCGTACAAGATCAGATCGATGATGCGAGAGATGTATTGGATGTGTATCGGCTGTTCAACAAGCCGTACCTTATGGTGTTTTTACACCACGCCCAACCGTTTCTTTCCACCGACGATTTCTCAAATCTGCTTGCTGATGCATGGGTGCGAACCGAATCCCCACACAACGATCCGAACTTCACACGTGAAGATCTGCTCGACATGTTTCATGCCGCCGATAGGCGCGTGCTGATGGATGAATCCGAATACGCCGAGTACGAAGCCCTTGACGATCCCGTCACCGTGTACCGTGGTGTAACTCCGTATAACGCCGACAGCGTGGATGCGTTATCGTGGAGTCTCAGCTACGATACGGCGAAATGGTTTTCACAGCGATACGGTCAGAACGGTACCGTCTATTCTGCCGAGATCAGTAAAGAGCATATCTTCGCTCTTTTCAGCAGCCGAAATGAAGCCGAAGTCATCGTCGATCCCGCAGAGCTGATGCACATAACGCCTGTGGATGATATCGATGAGGGCTTCGGTCAAACATTATGTTAGGAGTTGATGTACAACATGGACGAATACAAACGCATGCGCGATGAAGCCAAGCGGAGCAAGGAACTGTATCCGCCCGGCACTCGCGTCGAACTGCAGCACATGGAAGATCCGTATCATCCCGTACCGCCCGGAACGCGTGGAACCGTGCGAATGGTGGATGATGCAGGTCAGATTCATGTCGATTGGGATAACGGGAGTGGACTTGCTCTCATCCCCGGCACGGACAGCTTCACCACGGTCACCGATCAGGATGAAGCCCCTGTCTTCGAACAAACGATGTAAAGGAGCGTGACATAACCAAATAACCAACAGAAGGAGTCGGGTAGCCTATGGCTATCCGTTTTTTTGATATGTTCGCAGGTATCGGCGGTTTTCGCAGCGGACTCGAAGCCGTAGGCGGCTTTGAATGTGTCGGGCATTGCGAAATCGATCCCTATGTCCACCGAGCATATTGCGCCATGTACGATACGGAAGGAGAGATATATTTTGAAGATGCACGAACCATCGATCCCGATCGGTTGCCGGATATCGACCTTATTTGCGGTGGATTCCCTTGCCAAAGTTTTTCAATCGCTGGAAGAAGGAAAGGATTTGCAGACGATGCCAGAGGCACGCTATTTTTTGAAATTGCTCGGATTGCAAGAGCCAAGCGACCTACGTATCTGCTCCTTGAAAACGTACCCGGATTGCTTTCGCATGACGAAGGTCGGACATTTGCGACCATCCTCAACACGCTTTCAGAGTTGGGGTATGATGTCATCTGGTCGATTTGTAACAGCAAGGATTTCGGTGTCGCCCAATCCCGCCGTCGCGTGTTCATTGTCGGATTTCTTAGAGAGCGATGTCGGGGAAGAATTCCATCTTCGACTGTCGCAGCTTCAAAGGATCTTATCCGCCTCATCCCCGGACGTGAGGGCGAGCGCATCTATTCATCGGATGGAGTCGCCACAACCCTCACAAGCAGCGGCGGCAGCTTCGGTGGAAAAACAGGAATCTACTTAACCCCGACCAACTTCATCGATATGAGTCCCGATCCGAAACTCACGGATCT
>SVPN01000044.1 GCA_015065805.1 Oscillospiraceae bacterium
GAACAAGATGATGTGGATTTCGTGGTCGATCTGATTAACAACAGACCACGCAAATGTCTTGGGTGGAAAACTCCTACTGAAGTTTTCTTTGAAAAAAGTGTTGCACTTGCTTGACAATCTGCCGTGGCACGGCGCAAGCCGTGACGGAGGGATTCGAAATGCGCAAACCCGAGAAGAATCCCCCTGTCTCGCATTTGCTCGACATCCCCCTTTGACAAGGGGGACAAGCATTCGCACAAACCTAAACCAACACCGTAGGGGCGGATGCCACATCCGCCCGCATCCGCACACCCCCATTGTAGGGGCGGATATCATCCGCCCGCATATTGCAAAACCGAATATTCCGCCGATCATTCCGTTATCTCCGATCGGTAAAATCGCGGAACAAGGCATATTGCAAAACCCGCATCATTATGAGGCGGTTTGCGTGGACAACTATTGTGTAATGCCCGATCATATTCATTTGTTGATATGTCTTGAAAACGGGTCGATGTGGGCATCGACCCCAACGAAGCGAATCGAGAATATTGTGCGGTCGTTGAAAACATTGACGACGTAAATGACAAATGACGCACAAACCCAAACCAACACCGTAGGGGCGGATGCCCACATCCGCCCGTATCCGCACACCCCCATTGTAGGGGCGGATATCATCCGCCCGCATTCGCACACCCCACCGTAGGGGCGGATGATATCCGCCCGCTTGAAAACGGGTCGATGTGGGCATCGACCCCTACGAAGCGAATCGAGAATATTGCGCGGTCGTTGAAAACATTGACGACGTAAATGGCAAATGACGCACAAACCCAAACCAACACCGTAGGGGCGGATATTATCCGCCCGCTTGAAAACGGGTCGATGTGGGCATCGACCCCTACGAAGCGAATCGAGAATATTGTGCGGTTGTTGAAAACATTGACGACGTAAATGGCAAATGACGCACAATCCCAAACCAACACCGTAGGGGCGGATGCCCACATCCGCCCGCATCCGCACACCCCCACCGTAGGGGCGGATAGTATCCGCCCGCTTGAAAACGGGTCGATGTGGGCATCGACCCCTACGAAGCGAATCGAGAATATCGTGCGGTTGTTGAAAACATTGACGACGTAAATGGCAAATGACGCACAATCCCAAACCAACACCGTAGGGGCGGATATCATCCGCCCGCATCCGCACACCCCCAATCGTAGGGGCGGATGATATCCGCCCCTACGATCTCGACAGATAAAAACGTGCTGCCCATTGCGGGTAGCACGTTTTTTAAATTCTAAGTGTTTTGAAATAAATATGTACGTTAACCGGTCAGATAAACAACAGGATGGAGCAGGGATTTGCCGCTCCATCCTGTTGTTTATATCATCCCGAAGTGCTTCAGTGCCGCTACGATGGCGGCTTCTTTTTCGGGTGGGCAGTGGGGGTGCTTTGCATCATTGGATTTCGGCTTGTTATAGCACTCGCGCTCGATGATACAGTATTTCTGTTTTACTTGGGCGATGTTAAGTGTGGTGATTCAAGCCGCTGTGTTTCAGCACATAGCCTTTGATCTCCTGATAAGTCGCCTTTTTCTCGGCGGCGGTCAGATCAAGATCCTCGACATCGAGTTTGATGTCGATATGTTCACGGGTTCAAAGTTTGGACAAAAGCACCACCGTCTCTACGTGCGCCGTAAACGGGAACATATCCACGGGTTGGATCTTTTTGATCTTATAGCCGCCGCGGCGCAGGGTATGCAGATCACGTGCCAGCGTTTCGGGATTGCACGAGACATACACGATCCGTTCGGGCGCAAGAGCGATCAGGCTTTTCAGGAATTTCGCACTGCATCCGGCACGGGGCGGGTCGGTGATCACGACGTCGAACGGTTCGCCGTCCGCCACGGCGCGATCCATAAACGCACCTGCGTCGGCGGCAATAAATCGGATGTTGCGGATGCCGTTTGCCTGCGCATTCGCGACGGCGTCGCGCACCGCATCGCGGTTCGACTCCACACCCACGACCTCTTTGGCGTGTTTTGCCATGATCATACCGATCGTACCTGTGCCGCAATATGCATCCAGCACACGTTCGTTGCCGCTCATCCGTGCAAAGGCGAGTGCTTTTTTATAAAGCACCTCCGTTTGCTCGCGGTTGACCTGAAAGAAGGATTTCGGGCTGATGCGAAACTGCAGTCCGCACACCTCGTCGGTGATATATCCGTCGCCGTGATAAATCTCGCTGTGCTCGCCGAGCATCAGTCCTTTATCGGTATCGTTGATGTTACGCACGACGGTGGTGATCTCGGGATGGAGCTGTAACAGCTTTTTCACAAAAAGACTGCGGCATTTGAAATCGCCTTTGGTCGTCACAAGCACCACCATCGTGTCACCGTTTTTGGCGGTGCGTATCAGCACGTGGCGGAGAAATCCGCGCCCCGTACGGTTGTCATAGGCGTGAACATTGAGAGATTCGCACAGCTTGCGGATCGAGACAACAATGTTGTCGGCATTCTCGTTTTCCAGTAAGCAGGAATCTACGGGAACAATACTGCCCGTTGCTGACTGATAAACGCCCGAAATCACGCGTCCGCGGCGAAAACCGAATGCTGCCTGCACCTTGTTGCGGTAATGAAACGGATGCTTCATACCGATGATTTCGTCGAGGAATGTGAACCGCCCGAGCAATGTTACAAGCTTTGCTTGTTTGAAGTGGAGCTGTTCTTCATAGTCCATATTCTGCAGCTGACATCCGCTGCATTTTTTGGCGTGAGGACAAAGCATAGAGATACCGCCTTCATTGTATTATCGTGTATTGCGGCGAAGCCGTGCGACGCATTCGCAGTGGCTTGTCCGCGGGAACATATCCACAGGTGTGGCATCGGTCACGGTGTACCCGCACTCTGCAAAAACGGCACAGTCGCGTGCAAGGGTAGCGGGATCGCACGAAACATACACCACGCGGTCGGGCGCCATACGTGCAACCGTTTCAATGAGAGCGCGGTCACAGCCCTTGCGCGGCGGATCGACAATGACAACAGTCGGGCGCACGCCTTCTTTTTCCAGTCGGGATGCCGCGTTGGCGGCGTCGGCACACAGAAATCGCGCATTGGTGATCCCGTTTTCCGCGGCGTTGCGCTTGGCATCCTCTACAGCGGGTGCGACGATTTCTACTCCGATCAGGGATCTGACGCGGTGCGCCATCGACAGACCGATCGTGCCTGTGCCGCAATAGAGGTCGAGCAGAATATCGTCTTCTTTCAAGTCGGCGGCATCGGCGGCGGCTGCGTACAGGCGCTCTGCCTGGTCGCGGTTGACCTGATAGAACGAGCGGGGAGACAGACGGAAACGCAACCCGCACAATTCGTCGACAATGCAGGGCTCACCCCACAGCGCAAAGGTGTCCTCGCCTAAGATCACATTGGTATCGAGGCGGTTGATGTTGACACAGATGCTTGCGACATTGTCAAACGCCGTCAGCTTGTCTGTCAGCAACGGCACATTCGGCAGCTTTCCGCTTGTGCACACAAGGCACACCATCAGCTGATCGGTTTTTGCCGCTTGCCGCAGATAGATGTGCCGCACAAGTCCTGTTTTGGTCATCTCATCATACGGCGTTGCACCGCTATGTGTCATCCAGTCCGCAACCGCATCGAGAATATGGCCGAATACGGTCGGTTGCAGGGCACAGTATCGCTGTTCGATCACGCGGTGACTGCGCGGCGCGAAAAAGCCGATGACGGGGGCGGTGCAGTCACCCGTTACGGGGTATTGCGCTTTGTTGCGGTAGCCGTTTTCAGCAGGGGACGGTAAGATCGGATGAAAGGCAGGGGAGAGACCGCCGATGCGTGCAAAGGCATCCTTGACTCGCTGTTCCTTGTAGCGAAGCTCCGCCTTATACGATACGTGGCGGAAAACACATCCGCCGCATTTGCCGTACACCGCACAGCCGACATCGTCACAGCGGTCAGCGGAAGGAGTGAGAAGCTCCTCAATAATGCCGTAAGCAAACCGCTTTTCCACTTTGGCAATACGGCAACGGATGCGGTCGCCGACAGCGGTTTTTGCCACAAACACGGCGATGCCGTCCTCAGTACGGCCGACGCCGTTTCCCTCGGCAGTCATTCCTGTGATATTCAGTTCTACGATCTGATTCTTTTGCAATGTCATAGTGTTATTCCTCACAGCTTATAAGTAAATTAATCATAACAGATAATACGATAGAATGCAACTTGCTTTTTTGATACAAAGCGGCTATAATATCAACATTACGGAATGAAAAGAGGGGCTCACTTGAAAGAAAAACTCAAGCGTTTCCTGACGCTGTTTGCTGTCTTTTTCAAAATCGGTGCATTCACCTTCGGCGGCGGTTATGCAATGATTCCGCTGATCGAACGCGAGGTTGCGGAAAAATACGGGTGGATCAGCTCGCAGGATATGCTCGACATCATCGCCATTGCGGAATCCACTCCGGGCCCGATCGCCATCAACAGCGCCACCTTCGTCGGCTATAAGACCGCAGGTGTGATCGGGGCGGCGTGTGCGACGCTCGGCGTGGTGTTGCCGTCGTTTGTGATCATTTCGGTGATCTCCTACGTGCTGACGCAGTTTCAGGAGCTGAAGGTCGTGCAGTTTGCGTTCAACGGTATTCGCGCAGGTGTGCTGGCGCTGATCTTCAAAGCGCTTTGGTCGATGTATAAAAAGTGCCCGAAATCGCTCTTTGCGTATATTGTGATGGCGCTGTCCTTTGTGATCGCGGCATTCACGAACCTGAATGTGATTTTCATTATCATCGGTGCGGCAATCGCGGGCATCATCACCTCTCTTGTGATGGCAAGGAGGGCAGCAAAATGATCTATTTTGAACTCTTTTATACCTTTTTTGCGATCGGGCTGTTCACGTTCGGCGGCGGTTATGCAATGCTTCCTCTGATCCAGGAGCGCGTGGTTGCCAACGGCTGGATGGAAGTCTCACAGATTATGGATTTTATCGCGGTCAGCGAAAGCACACCGGGCCCCTTTGCCATCAACATCGCCACCTATGTCGGTACGCAGATGGGCGGCGTGTTCGGTGCTGTCTGTGCGACGCTCGGCGTGGTGTTGCCGTCCTTTATTGTGATCCTGATCGTGGCGCGGTGTTATGAAAAGTTTAAATCCAGCCGCCTTGTTGCGGGGGCGATGACGGGGCTTCGGCCCGTGGTCATCGGACTGATCGGCTCGGCGGTGCTGTCGATGGCTCTTGAGGTGTTTTTCTCGGCAGGCTTCTCGCTTGCCGTGCTGACGGGCTACTGGTTTATCGTGTCGCTGATCATCGCCGCCGTTGCAATGGTGCTGATGTTTGCGGTGAAGCTGCATCCTGTTTTGCTGATCCTGATCTCTGCGGCTCTCGGAATCGGTGCGGGATATCTGGAACCGCTGATTATGAAATAAGGAAGGGGTGTCCGCTGTGCGCCGTTTGCTCTGTGCGCTTATATGTGTGCTCATCTGTGTGCTCTGTACTGCTTGCGACAATGACACGGCTGTCGGCGTGTGGACGGCGTTGGAGCCCTCGGATTTTTATTTTGAGCTGATGGAAGACGGCTCATGTATGATGTTTGATCAAAACGATGAATGGGTCTCCTCGGGCTCGTATATTGCGTTTGAAAATCGCATTGAATTTGACACCGATACGGGAAATTTTGTCTGGGTATGGGACGAAGAAACCGAATCGATGATGTTTGAAGCGGGAAACGGTACGTTCCATTTCCGAAAAGCATAATGTCATACTCTTTCAAAGCGCTCGTGAAGCTTCTCGAGCGCTTTTTTCTCAATGCGGGACACATAACTGCGCGAAATCCCTAACTTTTTGGCAACTTCACGCTGTGCCATTCCGTCACCCTTTAGTCCGTAGCGCCATTCGATCACCTCGCGCTCACGCTCGTCGAGTACCTCTGCGATATAGCGGCGCAGCTTCTCGCTGTTGACCTTGAGCTCTAAATCCTCTGCGAGCGTATCGTCATCGGCAATAACATCAAGAAGGGAGAGCGGATGCCCGTCTTTATCGGTATCGATCGGCTCGGACAGGGAAACATCCTGAGCCGTCTTTTTGTTGGCGCGAAAATACATCAGGATCTCATTCTCGATGCATCGTGAGGCATACGTGGCAAGGCGTGTGCCTTTGGTGTGATCAAACGTGCCCACTGCTTTGATCAGACCGATGGTGCCGATGGAGATCAGGTCATCCTGGTCGTGAGTGACGTTTTGGTATTTTTTGACGATGTGTGCCACCAGTCGCAGGTTGTGCTCAATCAGCTGTGAACGCGCCTGCATATCGCCGTCCTCGTGAAAACGGCGCAGTGCGTCGCGCTCCTGTTCAGCGGTGAGCGGGCGGGGGAAGGACCCCGGATTCATCAGATGAAGTGCAAAAAACGTGATGTGAGACAGCAGTTCCAGCAGGGAAGCGAACATAAATCATCACTCCTTTGTATCCGTGTTTCACTATATGAAACGGGACAAAATGCTTATGTTTTCAAATTTGTAAAAAAAGTTTCGAAAAACACTTGCATTTTATTTGAAGCAGTGGTATAATTTATCGGCAAATCGCACGTAGAGCGAAAAGGACGGTCGGTGCCGCGACATTCGGTGACCGTTCATCACGCCTACGGAGGCTACAACCAAGGAGGAAATAAACTATGGCAGTCGTATCCATGAAACAGCTTCTGGAAGCCGGTGTCCACTTTGGCCACCAGACCCGTCGCTGGAACCCCAAAATGGCTCCGTACATCTTCACGGAGCGCAACGGTATCTACATCATTGACCTGCAGAAGACCGTCCGCAAGCTCGAGGACGCGTACATGTTCGTGCGTGATCTTGCTGCGAAGGGCGAGACCGTTCTGTTCGTCGGCACCAAGAAGCAGGCTCAGGAGTCTGTGAAAGAGGAAGCAGAGCGCGCCGGTGCGTACTATGTCAACGCCCGTTGGCTCGGCGGTATGATGACCAACTTCCGCACCATCCGCGGCCGTATCGCTCGTCTTGCTCAGCTCAAGCAAATGGCTGAGGACGGCACCTTTGATCTGCTCCCCAAGAAAGAGGTTATCAAGTTTAACCGCGAGATCGAGAAGCTCGAGAAGTTCCTCGGCGGCATCAAGGATATGAAGAAACTCCCCGGCGCTCTCTTCATCGTTGACCCCCGCAAGGAAAAGATCGCTGTTTCCGAGGCGAAGAAGCTCGGCATCCCCGTGGTGGCGATCGTTGACACCAACTGCGATCCCGACGATGTGGACTATGTCATCCCCGGCAATGACGACGCGATCCGCGCTGTTAAGCTGATCACCGCTACGATGGCGAACGCGATCATCGAAGGCCGTCAGGGCGAAGACACCACCGAGGAAGCTCCCGCTGAGGAAGCTGCTGCGGAATAATTCTTTACAATTAAAAATTCAATTAGGAGGTCGAATCCTATGGCATTTACTGCAAAAGACGTCCAGACCCTGCGTGAGCGCACGGGCGTTGGCATGATGGATTGCAAGAAGGCGCTTGTCGAGACTGACGGCGATATGGAGAAGGCAATCGACATCCTTCGTGAGAAGGGTCTTGCTGCTGCTGCGAAGAAGGCAGGCCGTATTGCGGCTGAGGGCCTTGTGTTTGCAACGGTGTACGAAGATAAGAAAGTCGGCGTGGTTGTCGAAGTGAACTCCGAGACCGACTTTGTGGCGAAGAACGCGGACTTCCAGGCGTTCGTGCAGGACGTTGCCGCTGTTGTGGCGGACAAGGCTCCCGCGAACGTGGAAGAGCTCCTCACCCTGCCCATGGGCGATGGTGATGTGGCGGCGGCTCTGCGTGAGAAGATCCTCGTCATCGGCGAGAACCTCTCCATCCGCCGTTTCGAGCGCTATGAGGGCAACTGCGTGGCGTATGTCCACGGCGGCGGCCGCATCGGCGTTCTCGTGAAGTTCGACGACGCGGATATGGACGCGGCGGTTATGAACGAGTGCGGCAAGGACGTGGCGATGCAGATCGCGGCTCTGAACCCGCTGTACCTCTCCAAGGAGTCTGTCCCCGCGGCGGACCTCGAGAAGGAGAAGGAGATCCTGATCAGCCAAATCAAGAACGATCCCAAAAATGCCAACAAACCCGAGCAGATCATCGAGAAGATGGTCACCGGTCGTATCGGCAAGTTCTACGAGACCAACTGCCTGCTTGAGCAAGCGTTTGTCAAGGACGGCGATATGACGGTCGGTCAGTACGTTGCCAAGTGTGTCGGCGATGTGAAGGTCGTGGCGTTTGTCCGCTTCGAAAAGGGCGAAGGCCTGCAGAAGCGTGAGGACGACTTCGCTGCGGAAGTCGCCAGCATGATGGGCTGATTATGTAAACGAAAAATCCCCAATGCGTAAGCTTTGGGGATTTTTTATTCATCTATGTAACCGAGATGTGAGGAGGAGAGAAAAATGGGCTTTTTCAGCAAACTGTCGCGTTTTTTCCGCGCCGCGCAGGATGTCGCGGAGCGCGTGTCCGAAATGCACGAAGACGCGGCCGCACCCGCAGGCAACGAATTCCGTGTCGAAACCGGTTCGGACCCGTGTTTTCCGTCATCCTATCCGACGGATGATGCGTATTTTGCGTCGGTGATCACGGCGGAGGCGCTTGCTCCGTATACTCTTGAGACGGATGTTCACGTGTCGCGCTTTGACGCGAATGCACATCCGAAATGCTATCCCGTTTCGTTTTTGATTTCGGATGCTTCCGGCCCCGTGCTGGCTGTTTTTGTGATGAACCGCAATCAGTATCGCGCGATGATTGCGCTGGGAGCGTACGAGGTGCTGGATCAACAGGGGATCGAGTATATTCGCTTTTTTAAGGGTATGAAAAACGATCGCGAATATGTCCTGAACCGTATTCGCGAGCATTTACCGTCCTGACCGAAAACCGCCGGTGAAGATCACTTCACCGGCGGTTTTTAGCTTTGGCAAAGGCAAATAAACCGTTTCATTTGTTTATTCGAGGATTGTTTGTTCTGTCCAACAAATAATCGATGCTGACGTGATAGTAATCCGACAGTCGTATCAGAACATCGGCGGTTAAGGATATAACACCGGTTTCATATTGCGAATACGTATTTTGGGAGACGTGCAGGTATTCGGCGATGTCCTTTTGGCGGATATCGCGATCTTCGCGAATGCTTCGTAAATTGTGAAATATCATATCGTCACCTCCTGTTTCTATTATGCAATATCTGTAATTCGGATATTGACAAATATCTGTAATACAGATATAATTGGTATAGAAACCGTTTCGGTTTACATAAAACAGGAGGTCATTATTATGGGATTGTTTGACAAAGTTACCAAAGGCGTTTCAAGTGTAGGAAAAGGTATTGCAGGAGCTGCCGCCACTGTCGGTTCTTCGGCGGTTACAGCCACAGCGGAGCAATCGGAACTGGTTACGTTGAAATCCAATGTGAATGTGATCAAGCAGGAATTGGATTCGGCATATGTTCAGATCGGTCGCCGCTATGTGGATTACGTTCTCAAAACAGGGGAAATGCCCGGCATTGATGTGCAGGATATTTTGAAGCTGATCGAACCGAAGCTTGAAAAATTAGCTGAACTGGAAGCACAGATCGTGGCGTTGGAAAAACAGATTATGCAGAAAAAAGTGCTTCGTGAGAAGCAAGAGGTTGAAGCAGAGTTTCTGGCAGAGAAGGAAAAACTGGATAAAGCACTGGCAATGGATCTGCTTTCCCAGGAGGAATACGATGCCAAGCTCCGTATGGCAAGGAAACGCGTCGATCATTTTGAGGATATCCGCCGTATCCAGCAACAGGCGGAAGTGGGCGTTATCACCCGCGAAGAAATGAATGCCAAAATCCAGGAATTGCTGAACAGCTAAAAAGACCGAAAACAGTATCCCCGATGAAAAGCGTGGGCTTTCCATCGGGGATATTTATATATTTTTTGAAAAAACAGTTTACAGTTGCGGCATTTTCCGTTATAATACAATGGATAATGATTCAAAGGAGATACCACTATGCTTCAGTTTGAAGAATTGCGATTGAAACTGATCGCCTACGAGCCCGAGATCAAGGAGCTCGCGGGCGCGATCGGTCTGACCCAGATGCAGCGTGAGCTTGCCGAGCTTGAACAGCGTTCGGCGGCGGATGGCTTCTGGGATGATATGGAAAAAGCACAAAAGGTGACACAACGCGCGGCAAATCTCCGTCAGCGCATCGAAGCGTATGAGCGACTGGTTTCGGATTACGAGGACGGTCTGACACTCATCGAAATGGCGGACGAGGTCGAAGATCTCGATATGTTCGCAGAGTGCGAGGAAGCGGTTGAAGCGGTGGCGGCGGAGTTGGAGCGTCAGCGTCTGGCAACCCTGTTCACGGGTGAATACGACAACAGCAACGTTATTATGACCTTCCACGCGGGTGCAGGCGGCACCGAGGCGCAGGATTGGGCACAGATGCTCTACCGTATGTATACGCGCTGGACAGAGCTTCACGGCTTCAATTACCGCATCCTGGATTACCTTGACGGTGATGAAGCGGGCATCAAAAGCGCCTCCATTCTGATCGAAGGCGAAAATGCCTACGGCTTCCTCAAGGGCGAGGCGGGTGTGCATCGCCTTGTGCGCGTGTCACCGTTCGACTCGTCGGGACGCCGCCACACGTCTTTCTCGGCGGTGGAGGTCATCCCCGAGATCGATGACAACGTCGAAGTGGAGATCCGTCCCGAGGATATCAAAATGGACGTGTTCCGCGCATCCGGTGCGGGCGGTCAGCATATCAACAAAACCTCGTCTGCTGTGCGTCTGACGCACATCCCGACGGGCATCGTGGTTGCTTGCCAATCGGAACGCAGTCAGTTCCAGAACCGCGATACCGCCATGAAAATGCTACGCTCCAAGCTCGTTGAGATCAAGGAACGTGAGCATCTGGAAAAAATCGAGGATATCAAGGGCGGTCAGTCCCAGATTGCGTGGGGCAGTCAGATCCGTTCCTATGTGTTTATGCCGTATACCTTAGCGAAGGATCACCGCACGGGCTTTGAAAGCGGTAACATCAACGCCGTGATGGATGGCGAGATCGACGGCTTTATCAATGCGTATCTCAAGGCGCTCGCAACGGGCACGCTCGGTGCGGCAGGCGGCGCAGACAATATGTAACAGAAAACAGAGTAAGCCTTGGTTTCATAAACAAGGCTTACTCTTTATGTTTTAAAGGAGGAATTCCGATGTCCATCCCCAGACCCGAACACCCGAAACCGCAATGGAGGCGGGATTCGTGGATGAATCTCAACGGCGAATGGCAGTTTGAGATCGATAACGCGCGAAGCGGCGAAGCCCGCGGACTGCAAAACGAAAGCGTGCCACTGTCGGGAACGATCACGGTACCGTTTTGCCCCGAAAGCACCTTGTCGGGTATCGGTCACACCGATTTTATGCGCGGCGTGTGGTATAAACGCACCGTGACGCTGCCTGCGATCGATAATCAGACCCGTTTGCATATCGGCGCGGCGGATTACCGTTGCAGAGTGTATGTCAACGGCTCCTTTGTCGGTGAGCACAAGGGCGGCTATGCATCCTTTTTTACGGATATCACCGATGCCTTGCGAGAGGGCGAGAACGAGATCGCGCTGTATATCGAGGACGATACGCAGGACAGATCGATCCCCTCGGGCAAGCAATGCGCGACCTATCACTCGTGGGGCTGTTACTACACGCGCACAACGGGTGTGTGGCAGACGGTGTGGCTGGAATTTTTACCCGATACTCACGTGGAACAAGCTCATTTTGTCACGAATGTTGCGGATAACAGCGTTACAGTGATGGCACAGCTGATCGGTCGCGCCGATTTCGCGTGTGACATCACGCTTGACGGTAAACCGATGGGGCATTACACCGCCTTAGCTGTTTCGGGGAATATCACGTTTACCGTGCCGCTTGCGGAGCAACATCTGTGGGATATCGGCAAAGGCAATCTGTATGAGGTCGTGTTCACCTTCGGGGATGACAGCGTTCACAGCTATTTCGGCTTGCGCGATATCGCCTTTGACGGCAAGCGCTTTTTGCTCAACGGCAGACTGGTATTCCAGCGCCTGGTGCTGGATCAGGGCTTTTATCCCGACGGTATCTACACAGCGCCGACCGATGACGCGCTTCGCCGTGATATCGAGCTGTCGATGGCACTCGGCTTCAACGGCGCCAGACTTCACGAAAAGGTGTTCGAAGAACGTTTCTTGTATTATGCCGATAGTATGGGCTATCTTGTGTGGGGTGAATACCCCGACTGGGGACTGGATCACAGCAAGCCCGAAAATCTGGCACCGATTATGAACGAGTGGCTGGAGGTTGTAAAGCGCGACCGCAATCATCCGTCGATCGTCGGCTGGTGTCCGCGCAATGAAACGTGGGATCAGGATCACCGCAAGCAGTGGGATGAGGGCGTGGCGTTGCTTTACGAGATGACGAAAGCACTTGATCCGACACGTCCGTGTATTGATGCGAGCGGCAACTATCACGTCAAAACCGATGTGTTCTGTCTGCACGATTATTCTCAGGATCCCGCGACACTTCGCGAGCATTATGCACCGCTTGCGGAAGGCGGCGTTCCGTTCGATCCGTATGCTGAGCGTCAGGTGTATGCCGATGAACCGATTATGATCAGCGAATACGGCGGCATCGCGTGGGATCTGAATGCAAGCGGCTGGGGTTACGGCGAGGGTCCGAAAACACTCGAGGAGTTTTATGAGCGGTTTGAAGGATTGACAAATGCCCTTCTGGACAATCCCGCGCTGTTCGGTTTTTGCTATACCCAGCTGACAAACGTCGAGCAGGAGCAAAACGGACTCTATACCTATGACCGTCAGCCGAAGTTTGATGCCAAGCGCATCCACACGGTTATTTCCCGCAAAGCGGCGATAGAAGAATAAAAAAGCGCTCGTCCTCGCGGACGAGCGCTTTTGATTTACGGTTTATTCCGCTTCTTCTTCGGGAAGCTCAGATGCGCAGTGTGCACACTTGACCGCTTTGATGTCGATCTCGCTGCAGCAGAACGGGCACTTCTTGGTGGTGGGAGCCTTGGGGGCTTCGGGCTTCTTGCCGATGGCGGAGAGCTTGTTGAGGAACTTCACCAGCAGGAAGATGACAAACGCCATAATGATGAAGTTGATGATGGCGGTGATAAAGGCGCCGTAGCGAAGCGCCACTTCAGGCTGAGTCACGGTTTCAACACCGTCAACGATCTCTTTGACCTCGTTGATAAACACATATTTGAGATCGGTGAAATCGACCTTGAACAGCAGACCGATCACGGGGTTGATCACATCGTTGAGAAGCGAGTCAACGATCGCTTTGAATGCGGCACCGATGATGACACCGACGGCCATATCGACGACATTACCGCGCATCGCAAACTCTTTGAATTCGTTGAGAAACTTTTTCATAAGGGATGCATCCTTTCTGTTTTAAAAATACAGTCTTATTATAGCGGATACTGTCGGAAATTGCAAGAGAAATTGTGCAAAACGCGCACAGGATATCGCAGACATATTGTTTTGTGTTCTCTCATATACATAAAGCAACATTGAAACAGAGAGGGCGATTGCCGTGAAGGGTGTAGATGAGGAGAGAATCAAGCGACTGGCGGTGTATATATTGGAAACGGGAGCAACTGTCCGTGTGGCTGCGAAGCATTTCGGTGTCAGTAAAAGTACGGTGCACAAGGATGTTACCCAAAGACTTCGTCACATCGATCCGCCGCTATACGGGCGGGTGCGAGAGGTGCTGGACATCAACAAAGCGGAGCGTCATATCCGTGGCGGGATCGCCACAAGGAAAAAATATCTTGCGTTGCAAAATTGTGAAAACGATGCTTGACACAAGAGGAGAAATGCGCTAAAATAGAGCGGTAGTTCATCACACGCCGCTGTGGTGGAACTGGCAGACACAAGGGACTTAAAATCCCTCGGTAGCAATACCGTACCGGTTCGATCCCGGTCAGCGGCACCAAAAAGCAGTTCGCGCAAATGCGCGGACTGCTTTTTGCTATGACGCTCCGGGATCGAAAGCCCGTGAAGAAAACGCCGCAGTGTCGGCGTTTTTAGGGCGTGGAGTTGAAGAGACTGCCGTTTTTACTTGCACCAAAAGACGAGAATTTGCTACCTCATTCCAAATAATCGGTCAGCGGCACCAACAAAAAGACCTCTTTTGTCTACTGGACAAAAGAGGTCTTTTTGAATGATGTTTGCCTTCGGCAAATGATGACGGCTTCGCCTAATGATGTTCGCTTCGCGAATGATGTGTGGCTTCGCCACATTTTTGGGCAAACATCGCATCATTGCGACCCAAGGGAGCAACATCATATTTGCGTAGCAAATGCATCATGTCGCCATTGGCGATGCATCATTGAAACGTCCTGAATTTTATGATATAATGCCTTTAAAGGAGGCGATTACGTGAAGGAAAATAAGCTGGCAGAACTATCAATGGAGTTTTCTGTGGATATTATCAACCTTGTAAAGCATTTAAAATCTAACCACGAATCTATTATTTCTAACCAAATCGGCAGAAGCGGAACCAGCATCGGTG
>SVPN01000045.1 GCA_015065805.1 Oscillospiraceae bacterium
GGAGGCTTTCGCATAAGGTTTCTTATGTACCTGCCGTGTACTTTTCGTGTACTTCGGCAAAAAAAGAAACCCGAAAACCCTTGTAAAATAAGGGTTTTCGGGGTAGTGACTACTATTCCCACTCAATGGTGCCGGTGGGCTTCGGGGTGAGGTCAAGAAGGACGCGGTTGATGCCGTCAACCTCCGCGGTGATGCGGGCGGTGATCTTGTGAAGCACCGCATAGGGGATCTCCTCGATGGTGGCGGTCATAGCGTCTTTGGTGTTGACCGCGCGGATGATGGCAGGCCAGCCCTCATAGCGTTTCTCGTTCTTCACGCCGACGCTCTTCATATCGGGCACGGCGATGAAATACTGCCACACGGTTTTGGCAAGACCGCAGTTGTCAAATTCCTCGCGCAGGATGGCATCCGCTTCGCGCAGAGCGTGCAGGCGGTCGCGGGTGATCGCACCCAGGCAACGCACGCCCAGACCCGGGCCGGGGAACGGCTGACGGTACACCATCGCGTGAGGCAGGCCGAGTGCTTCGCCCACGACGCGGACTTCGTCCTTATACAGCAGCTTAAGCGGCTCAACAAGCTCCATCTTCATATCCTCGGGCAGACCGCCGTCGTTGTGATGCGCCTTGATGCCGTTGCGGCTTTCGATGATATCGGGATAGATGGTGCCCTGAGCAAGGAAGTCCATATCGCCGCCGGCGTAGAGCTTCTTGGCTTCGTCGTTGAACACCTCAATGAATTCACCGCCGATGATCTTTCTCTTCTTTTCGGGATCGGCAACACCTGCTAACTTATCCAGGAAGCGGTCGGTTGCGTCCACATAGATCAGCTCGGCATCCATTTCGTTGCCGAACATCTCGAGCACCTGCTCGCTTTCGCCTTTGCGCATCAGGCCGTGGTTGACGTGCACGCACACGAGCTGTTTGCCGATGGCTTTGATGAGCAATGCGGCGACAACGGAGCTGTCAACGCCGCCCGAGAGTGCCAAAAGCACCTTCTTGTTGCCAACCTGTGCGCGGATCTCTGCCACTTGCTCGGCGATGAACGCGTCGGCGAGTTCTTTGGTGGTGATGCGCTGCATCGATTCGGGTCTTTGTTCGGTTCTTACCATAATGAATCGCCTCCGTTATCAGTCGTTGGTGTAGTTATCGAAATAGCCCTGCACAAGCACCACGGGTGTACCCTTGTCGCCCGAGCCGCTGGTCAGGTCGCACAGCGAGCCGATGAGATCGGTGAGCTGACGCGGGGTGGTGCCTTGGGATGCCATATTGCCCACGAGGTTTCCGTCTTTTTCGCGGATGCTCTGCGCGATGGCTTCCTTGAGCGCTTCGCCCGACAGATGAGCAAAGTCGTTGTCGGCAAGATATTTGAGCTTCAGCTCGTTGGGGGTACCGATCAGACCGTCGGTGAAGGCGGGGGAGACAACGGGGTCGGCAAGCTCCCAGATCTTACCCTGGGGGTCCTTGAACGCGCCGTCACCATACACCATCACTTCCACGTGCTTGCCCGTGGCATCCATCACGCGCTTCTGAATGTCGAGCACGAGATCCTTGCATTCACGGGGGAACAGCTTGACGGTGTTTTCGGTCGATTTATTCGAGCCGAGCAGACCGTATTTTTCGTTATAGCCGCCGCTGATAGGAGCGGTGAGGATATCATCCAGACCGCACACAGCCTTTGCACCGGCCGCTTTCAGAATGCGCTTGGTGCGGGCGCGGGTATGAATGTCGCAGGTGAGCACGCAATCGGTGTAGTCAAGGATCGCCTTTGCCTGGTTGGCAAAAAGGATCTCTACCTCAGCACCCTCTTCACGTATGATGTCGCCGTAGTATTGCACATAGTCAACGCCGGTAAACTCGTGAACGTTTTCGCCGAAAAGCTCACGATAACGCTCGAGCGACAACACATCGGAATAGGGGTTGATGCCCGCCTCATCCAACTTATCAAGGCTGACGAGAGCGTTGCCGACTTCGTCGGACGGGTAGCTGAGCATCAGCACGATTTTTTTGGCGCCTCTGGCAATACCGCGCAGGCAGATGGCAAAGCGGTTGCGGGACAGAATCGGGAAAATGACGCCGATCGTTTCGCCGCCTAACTTCTGGCGTACATCCTGAGCAATATCGTCCACCGATGCGTAGTTGCCCTGGGAACGTGCGACAATGGACTCGGTCATCGAGATGACATCGCGGTCACGCAGGGAGAAGCCTTCGCTTTCGGCGGCGGCAAGAACGCTGTCCGTGACGATGGCGGCCAAATCGTCGCCTTCACGGATGATGGGGCAACGGATACCGCGGGAAACCGTACCGACCAAACGGGTGTTTTCAGACATAAACAGTCTTCCTTTCCGAATATGGAATAACTTATAATAACCCAAAGTCAACGGGAATGCCCGTTGTTACGATGGTATTATATACGATTGTTGGGCATCTTGCAAGAGTATATGCGCAATTTTGAGCAAAAAAATCGGGATAGTCCTATGGCTATCCCGATGCAGGCTATGACAAGGTGCCGTCGGACTCTTCATCATCCAACGACAGGGTGGAGGTGGTATCGGAGGCGTTCTTCATCACGTCGGCAATGTCGCGCTTTTTGTGTGCGGCGAAACTCACGCAGACCGCAACGATCTGCATGATCACCGGAAGAAGAAGGATATAATAGCGCAGCACCAGTTCCCAGAAGGATAGTCCTTGACCGTGGCCGCTGTGGAGAACGGGGTTGAAGGCAAACACACTGCCAAGCGTAACCGCAAAGGCGATCAGCATCGCGCTTGCGGCAACATCCGCCGCCAGTCCGATCAGGGACAGGGCGGTTTTGCGGAATTTCAGCAGCAGGAAGGTCAGCACGGTACCGATGCTCAGCAGGATCAGGGACAAACGGCCCAGCGGAAGAACGGGGGTGAGAGCGGCGGCTTCATCCGCCGAATAGGTGCCTGCGGCAAGGTTCTGCGCAATGATGTGCACACTCCAGGACGGCAGGAACAGCGACAGTGCCAGCAGAATGACAGCGAGCACACCGAGCACAGCGGCGAGACGGTCCAGCTTTTCGGCTTGCCGTAACGGCAGTTCATATGCCGGGCATTTATTGGCGTTTGCTTCGCGCTTACGGGATCCTTTTCCCACGGTCATTCCCTCCTTTCTGTCGGAAAACACAGAAAGTATAGCAAATTTTGCGTGTAATTGCAATTGTTTTCAAGGACTTTTTTGAAAATAATCGCGGTTTTCACATAATGTACGCACAGATTTCGAAAAATATTGAACAGTGGTTCAAATTTTATTCATACAACTGTTGAAAAATCTGCTAAAATAATAGATAATAAAACCGACGGAAAAGGAGTGATGCCGCTGTGGCAACAAATAAAATTATGGTTGTTGATGACGACAGCAATATCTGCGAGCTGTTGCGCCTGTATCTGGTGAAGGACGGCTATGAGGTGGTGATCGCACATAACGGTGCTTCGGCACTGGATATGTTTGCGAGTGAAAAGCCCGACCTCATCCTGCTGGACGTGATGATGCCCGAGCTGGACGGCTGGCAGGTGTGCCGTGAGATCCGCAAAAAGAGCGATTGCCCGATCATTATGGTCACCGCCAAGAGTGAGGTGTTTGATAAGGTGCTCGGACTGGAGCTCGGCGCGGACGACTATGTGGTCAAGCCGTTTGAGATGAAAGAGGTGCTCGCACGTGTCAAGGCGGTGCTTCGCCGTTCTTCGGCGGATGAACGCCGCGAGGTGCGGGAGGTCTCGTACGAAAACCTGTATATCAATATGGAAACCTACGAAATGCGCGTGTGCGGACAGGCAGTGCCGACACCGCCCAAGGAGATGGAGCTGATCTTCCATCTTGCCAGCAATCCCAACCGCGTGTATACGCGTGACCAGCTGCTGGATGAGGTGTGGGGATTTGAATACTACGGCGACAGCCGCACGGTGGATGTGCACGTCAAACGCCTGCGTGAAAAGCTGGACGGTGCCTCTGAAAAATGGGAACTGAAAACCGTGTGGGGCGTCGGTTATAAATTCGATGTGAAGGATTGACGGTATGTTTAAAAGCGTCTTTTCCAAATATTTCACCATTTCCACGGTGCTTGTGATAACGGCAATGGTGGCTCTCGGTCTGGTACAGCTGTTTTTCTTCAACGGCTACTGGATCGCTGAAAAGCGCGAACAACTGACCGAAAATGCGCGGCAGATCGCTCACCATACAGCGGATGTGACTTCGCGTGTGCCGAACACCGACAACACCTATGTCATATCCACGCGCAGTATCAAGCCGACGGTGGAGCTGTTGGCACAGGGACTGGATGCGGAGATCCTGATCACGGACACGGCGGGAGAGGTTCTGCTGATCTCCGAAAACACGGCACTGGACAGCCGTCGGATACCGGAGTCGGCACTTTCGCAGATGGAGGCGGAATACTTCAACGTCAGCTCGATGGACGGCTTCTTCCCGACGGTGCACTATACCGCGGCGACCCCGATCACAATCAAGGACGGCGTACACATCGGGTATGTCATCACGGCGATGCCCGCAGACGGTCTGTTTCAATATCTCAATGACACCATGCGCACCTATCTGATGTCGGCGCTTGTGGTGCTGTTGGTCAGCTTTATCGTGATTTATGTGATGGTGTACCGTATGGTGCGACCGCTTCGGGAGATGGCGGAAGCGACCCGCCGCTTTGCGGAGGGTGATTTCACCTATCGCCTGAAGGTGCGCGGTAAGGATGAGGTGGCAGAGCTGGCGAATGCGCTCAACAATATGGCGGTGTCGCTGTCCGCAACCGAAAATATGAGCCGCAGCTTCATTGCCAACGTTTCCCACGAGCTGAAAACGCCGATGACCACGATCAGCGGCTTTGTGGACGGAATGCTCGACGGCACGATCCCGCCCGAACGGCAGGAGCATTATCTGCGGATCGTATCCGATGAGGTCAGGCGGTTGTCCCGCCTGGTGAAATCGATGTTGGATCTGTCCCGCATTGACAACGGCACGGTCGCGCTCAAGCCGGTTTCGTTTGATCTGACCGATGCGGTGTGCAGTGCATTGTTATCCTTTGAACAGCGCATTGAAGAAAAGCGCGTGTCGATCGAAGGCTTGCCCGAATGCGATCGGGTAACGGTGACGGCGGATTTCGATCTGGTCGGTCAGGTCGTGTATAATCTTCTGGATAACGCCGTAAAATTTGTTAACGAGGGCGGTGTGATCACCGTGCGCACCTACCGTGAAAACGGCAAGGTCTGGTGCTCCATCCGCAACAGCGGCGCGGGACTTTCCGCCGAGGAAATGCCGCGCGTGTTCGAACGGTTTTATAAAACCGACCGTTCCCGCAGTCTGGATAAAACGGGTGTGGGACTCGGCTTGTTTATTGTAAAAACGGTCATTACGCTTCACAAGGGCGAGATCTTTGTCCGCTCGGTGGAGGGTGACTATTGTGAATTTGTGTTCTGGTTGCCGGATGAGGGCGAGAAGCACAACAAATAAAATCTGATTGATCCTTGAAGGGTCTGAAAGGCAGGAAAACACAATGTCAGAATGGTATCAGGATCCTGAAAATATGCAGGAGCCCCCGGAGGAGCAACCGACCTTTGAGCCGTCGGCGCCGTACGAGGCGCCTGTGCCCGCATCGGTTGAGCCGACTTCGTATGAGGCGCCTGCGCCCGCACCGGTTGAGCCGACTTCGTATGAGACGCCTGCGCCCGCACCGGTTGAGCCGACTTCGTATGAGACGCCTGCGCCCGCACCGGTTGAGCCGACGCCGTACGAGGCACCTGCGCCTGCGCCGGTGCGACCGAGCCCGTTTGCACAACCCAAAGCGACGCAGGAGGAGCCGACACCGCCGCCCGCTTATATGCCGCCGCGATCTCCCTATGAGCAATCGCCGTATTACAACCGCTATTCGCCTGTCGCACCGCCTGCACAAACGAAAACGAATGGTGCAAACGTAGCACTCGTGCTGTTGGCGGTGTTGTGTGTGCTGTCGATCGTTCTCAATGTGGGGCTGGCGTTCCGTATGTTCACGTTGGAGGATAAGCAACCCGCCGATCCTTCCGATAAGCCGTCCGTGCAGACACCTGTAGACGAACCTGAGGAAGAAGGCGAAGGCGATCGCGGCGTGATCGAGGACGGTCCTACGTTGCAGATCACGGACGCAGAGGCCATCAACGACGGCGGTCTTGCCACGAAGGAAATCGTCAGCCGTAATCTGGATGCAACCGTGGTGCTGACGATGTATACCAAAACCGCCAATTCGTTTTACGGGTATTTCTACGGAGAGGAAGGCGACAGTCTGACCGAAGCGGGCGGTGCATCGGGCATCGTGCTGTCGGAGGATGGGTATATTATCACGAACAGCCATTGCGTGTATGATGAGGATGCACAGCGCAAATATGACCGCATTGATGTGACGCTGTATGACGGACGCGTGTTTGAGGGTGCGCAGATCATCGGCTACGATCCCACGACGGATCTTGCTGTGATCAAGGTGGATGCCGAGGATCTGACTCCTGCGGAATTCGGCGACTCGTCGGCGTTGTCGCTGGGCGATCGCGTGGTGACACTCGGAAACTCGGGCGGTCTTGCCTGGACGGTGTCGCAGGGCATCCTGTCGGGTCAGGCGCGCGATGTATATGAGGATACGGGCTATGCCATTAAATGCCTGCAGGTGGATGCTATTATCAATCCGGGTTCGTCGGGAGGTCCGCTCATCAATGCCTACGGACAGGTTGTGGGTGTCAACTCGGCAAAGATCGTGATGTCGGGTTACGAGGGTCTCGGCTTCTCCATCCCGATCAACGATGCCAAAGCCGTGATCGACGACCTGATCAAATACGGCTATGTGACGGGGCGCGTGTCGCTGGGTATTATGGGACGCACCATCACCTCGATCGGTTACGAAGGCTTTATGATCGAAAGCATCGGCGAAAAATCTGCATTGATCGGCACGAATGCGAAGGCGGGGGACATCATCACCCACGTCAACGGCAAGCGCGTGACCGATTATGCACAAATGCGCACGGAGCTGACCAGCCACGAGGTAGGCGACACGGTGGAGCTGACGCTTCTGAGATTGGATCGTCAGACCCGTCAGACGGTCACATTTGATATCACCGTGGTGTTGCAGGAAAGCCGCTGAGCGCGTGAGCGGTCAAAGCAGTAGAATATGCAAATCACAAAAGCTCCCAAGTCAATTCGGCTTGGGAGCTTTTTGTTAGGTTAATTGATGCAAGCAAGAGGGAATACCGATAACCGGGCGTATTGCTGTGTATGATCCATAACAGTTTGACAGATTATCGGCTTTGTGCTATGATGAAATAAGCGGGGACTGTGTACCGTACGATTCGATCTGCCTTTGAATTTGTGGGTTTCGTAGTGATATTGTAAAGGAGAAAACAGTATGAATAAAAAAGTAATCCGCATAATTGTAATCTCTCTTGCGGTTCTTTTGATCGGTGTGGCGGTTGTGTTTGCTGTACAGAGCGGTAATGATGCTGCAAAAGACGATGAAATTGCAATGAACGATTCCGATAAAGAAAAGACACCCCCCGAAGCAGATGATACCGAATCGAAAGAATCAGGGCACGAAAAAGATGAAACGGAGAATGTTTCGGCCGGGACCACACAAACGCAACCCTCTGTTAAAGATCCTGCTCAAACAGAAGTACCTTCAAAGAATACCACGGAGACCAAATCTACCGTAACAAAATCCACCTCTGTAAAGCCTACTGTGACAAACCCCACAGAGACCAAACCTACTGTCACAAAATCCACCTCTGCAAAACCTACTGTGACAAAATCCACAGTGACCAAGCCTACGGAGATAAAACCCACAGTGACCAAGCCTACTGTGACAAAACCCACAGTGACCAAACCTACGGAAACCAAACCTACGGAGATAAAACCCACTGTGACCAAGCCTACGGAAACCAAGCCTACAGAGACCAAGCCTACTGTGACAAAGCCCACGGAGCCTGAACGCAACGAGCCTGTTGCTGCAGATTTTACTGTTTTTGACGAAAACGGAAACCAAGTTCGCCTGTCCGATTATGCAGGAAAACCTGTTATTCTCAATTTCTGGGCATCTTGGTGCGTTCCTTGTAAAAAAGAAATGCCCGATTTCAATGAAAAGTATCTAGAATACGGCGAAGAGATTCAATTCCTTATGATTGATTTTGCAAAGGATGACAAAATAGAGGATGCAAAACAATACGTATCCGAAATGGGATTTGCATTTCCGATCTTTTTTGATGTAGACGGCGATGTTGTTTCTACTTATGAAATCAAGGGCTTTCCCACAACGATTTTTATCGATGCGGACGGATATATTGTGGAGAGAGTTCAAGGCACGTTAAGTGCAGAAAAGCTCCAGGCAGGCATTGATAAGATACTTGAGTAAAGCATAAGAAATACCCGGAATCAAGGAGAAGAGAACCAAAAAGAAACGACAACTTCCATTCGGAAATTGTCGTTTCTTTTTGATTTGTCGGATGTAAACAGATACCAAACGCCCAAAAGGTCGGCGTATTTAGATACGTGCAAAGCAGATCGTTACCGTGGTGCCTTCTCCGATGTTGCTGTCGAGCTTGATCGTGCCGCCGTGATACGCTACGGCGTGTTTTACAATGGAGAGTCCAAGACCGGTGCCGCCTGTTTCTTTGGAATGGCTCTTATCCACACGGTAGAAGCGTTCAAAGATACGGCTCTGATGCTCGGCAGGAATACCAATACCGGTATCGCTGACCGTAAGAATAATATCGCCGTCTGTATTCTTGAGGTCAACAGTTACCTTACCGCCATCTTTATTATAGCGGATCGCATTGTCGCAAAGATTATAGATGATCTCATAAAGGTATCGGCGGATACCGTTCATCACACAAGACTCACCGTTCAGGTGAAGCGCTATCTGTTTCTTCGCCGCCGAAACGGTCAGCACCTCAACAACTTCATTTGCTACATCGTAGAGATCAACCGACTCGGTGGCAGGCTCGCTGTCCTCGTCAAGCTGAGACAGACGAATAATATCGTTGATAAGCGAAACAAGGCGGGTGGCTTCGTTTTTGATATTACCGATAAACCGTGCCGTATCTTCAGGCTTTACAAGACCGGTTTCGAGAAGCTCCGCACTGCCGATAATGGATTGAAGCGGTGTTTTCAGTTCGTGTGAAACATTGGCGGTGAACTCCTTGCGGTTACGCTCGGCAAACGCCGTTTCGGTCACATCAAAGCAAAGAATAACAATACCGGTCGTTTTGCCGTCCGATTCGGTACGGTTAATGACAAACTGATACTCGCTGCCGTTTCTTTCCTCACGAAACTCAGCTCTCTTGCCGCCAAGTGCCTTTTCGATAGCACGGCTCATATCGATACTACGGTCAAGGGTGAGAAAATCACGACCAACCGCCGTGTCATCTGCCGAAAACAGCTTTTGCGCGGCGGCATTGATACTGAGCACCATACCTTTTTTATCAAGCAGAACAAGTCCCTCGTTCATAGAAGCGGTAATCTGCTCAAACTCATCGGATTTTTGCTTCAGTTCACGCATCTGTCGTGTAATCTGCTTGTGCTGTTTGTTGAGTTTCGTAAGAATAGGCGCAAGTTCCTCATAGGTTTCGTTTTCTGCAGGATTTTCAAGGTCAAGCTCGTTCAGCGGTTTTACTATACTCTTTGCCATTTTGTGCGACAGAACAAGTGCGACTACGATGGAAATCAAAACAATGGCACATATAGCAGGAAGCATACCAAGGATCAATGCACCTACCGTTACCTGACTTACCGAGATGCGAAGCACATTGTCGTTTTGAAGACGAGTTGCCTCATAAAACGTACGCTCTGTCAATGTAGAGGAATATCTTGCACTGCTACCGTTACCGTTCTCAATAGCTTCCGTTATTTCCTCACGGTCAAGGTGATTTTCCATATCCGTAGCATTAGCCTGTGAGTCATAGAGCACCTCGCCGTCAGCGGATACCAAGGTAAAGCGAAACATTGAGGAATCGAAATTGTCAAAATACTCTGCCCCTGCCTCATCCACGTTAGTAGCAACAAGAGAAAGCTCTTCTTTAAGTTGCGATACCTGTGATTTGTTAAAATAATCGTACAAAAAGCTACTTGCAATGAAAAGGCTTGCTAAGAGAACGACCATCGCAACCGAAATGATGGAGCGAAAGATTTTCTTGGTCATTTCTTGCCCTCCATTTTATAACCGACGCCGATCACCGTTTCAATACGGGAGCCAGCATCGCCCAGTTTATGACGAAGGGTTTTAATGTGCATATCCACCGTTCTCGACTCGCCGAGATAATCGATACCCCACACTTCCGACAGGAGTTTATCACGGGAGAATACAATGCCGGGATTACTCATAAAAAGCTTCAGAATTTCAAACTCTTTGAAGGTAAGTACCACCTTTTCACCGTTTACCGTCACAAGATGTTCCTTATCGCTGAGAGTGATTTCCCCGATGGAAAGCACTTCTTTCTCGTCAGGCTCACAGCGGCGAAGTACCGCTTTAATACGGGATACCATTTCCATCACACCGAAGGGTTTGACAAGGTAATCGTCAGCACCCGTATCAAGTCCCTGAATTTTATCCATCTCGGTGCCTTTGGCGGTCGCCATAATCACGGGGATTTTTCGGGTTTCAGGATTCTGTCGGATTTCTCGCAAGACCTCAACGCCGTCCTTACCGGGCAACATAATGTCCAGCACGATCAGCTCCGGCTTTTCGGTTTTGAGTGCTTCGAGCATAGATATACCATCAGCAAAGCCTTTGGCTTCAAAGCCGGTCTGTGTCAGTGTATACACTTCAATGTCACGGATGGTATTGTCGTCATCAACACACCAAATCATACGTTACTCCCCTTTATGAATCCCCGTCACAGAGAATTCCACCCATTCGGCAATGTTTGTGGCGTGATCGCCGATACGTTCAAAATATTTCGCTATCATAAGAAGATCGAGAGCATACTCACCGTCGGCGGTATTTTCGGAGATCATCTTAATCAGTGTCTGTTTTACTCGGTCAAAGGCATCGTCTACAACATCGTCATAATCGGATACCGACTTGGCAAGATTCAGATCCTGCTTGACATAGGCATCGATGCTGTCGGTCACCATTTTCATGGTAGCTTCTGCCATAAGACGAATATCGTGGCATTCCTCGCCGGTTCTGCCGTCAAGGAAGGTAATGATCTCAGCAATATCCTCTGCTTGATCGCCGATTCTTTCCATATCGGTAATCATTTTAAGGGCAGCGGAAATCACACGAAGGTCTTTGGCTACGGGCTGTTGCTGAAGCAACAATTTAAGGCAAATGGATTCAATTTCACGCTCCATTTGGTCAATCTTATGACCTTGTTCCTTTGCCTTTCGTGCGCCTGCGGCGTTGCCTTCCAAAAGCGCCTTTGCAGATAGAGCAATAATACTTTCGCATTCAGCGCCCATTTCGATCATTTTCTTATTTAGCAGGCTTAGCTGCTCATCAAATCTGCTTCTCATAATATTAACCAAACCTTCCTGTAATGTAATCCTCGGTACGCTTATCGATCGGCTGCGAGAATACTTTCTCGGTTTCGCCGAATTCCACCAACTCTCCAAGAAGGAAGAATGCCGTATTATCCGAAATACGAACGGCCTGCTGCATATTATGAGTCACGATAATTATAGTATATTTTTCCTTTAATTGCAATGCAAGTTCCTCAATTCGGGAGGTGGAGATCGGATCAAGTGCCGAAGTCGGCTCATCCATAAGGAGCACTTTAGGCTCTACGGCAAGCGCACGGGCAATACACAAACGCTGTTGTTGACCGCCCGAAAGGCCGAGAGCGTTCTTTTTGAGTCTGTCCTTTACCTCGTCCCAAATAGCCGCACCTCGAAGCGCCTGCTCGACGATCTCATCCAGTTTCACTTTGCTTGTGATACCGTGTGTACGGGGACCGTAAGCAATATTATCGTAAATGCTCATCGGGAAGGGGTTGGGCTTTTGAAACACCATGCCGACGTCACGACGAAGCTCGTTCACATCCACATCTTTATCGAATATGTTGCGTCCGTTGTAGCAAACCTCGCCCGTGATTTTTACAATCGGGATCAGGTCATTCATACGGTTCAGGGTTTTAAGGAACGTGGACTTGCCGCAACCCGAAGGGCCGATCAGCGCCGTGATGCTCTTTTCGGGAATGGCAATATTGATATCCTTTAAGGCTTTATTGTCGCCGTACCAAAGGCTTAAGTTTTTTGCCGTCATTATTTCACTCATACGTTTCTCCTTTTTGCGAAGTATTTGCCAACCAACGTGGCAGATAGATTGATCAGCAATGTCAGTATCATCAGAATGGCCGCAACAGCAAAGGCAACACCGAATTCGCCTTCCTCTTTGGCATACACATAAAGGGCAACCGTTAAGGTGGCACCGGGAGACGTCAGTCCCGTGAAAATGCCGTTCAGCGCGTGGGCAAAGCCAGCGGTAAAGAGCAGTGCCGCCGACTCACCGAGAATACGGCCGACAGAGAGGATACAACCCGTGATAACACCGTCCACACATCCGGGAAGGACTACTGTGCGGATGACACGCCATTTGCCCGCACCCAAGCCGAAAGCACCTTCGCGGTAGCTCTGCGGAACGGTTTTCAGACTCTCCCCAGTGGTACGCATGACGGTAGGAAGATTCATAATCACAAGTGTCAGCGCACCTGCGAGAAGGCTTGTTCCGAAATTGTTGGAAAACAGCAGCATACCAACAAGACCGTATATGATAGACGGAATACCCGAAAGGGTTTCAGCGGCGTACTCGATCATAGCCACCAACTTCTTATTTTTAGCATATTCGGTAAGGTAAATTGCCGCACCGACGCCAAGGGGAAGCACGATAACAAGCGTAGCGAGCACGATATAAACCGTGTTCAGAATGTCGGGCAAAATACCGATTCTCTCAGTTAAGTAGCTTGGCTTGGTGGAGAGCAGTTCTAGGGAGATATTCGGGATGCCGTTTATCAGCACATACACAAGCAGGAACAGCACAAGCGCCGCTGTGAGTGCGGTACAAACGATCATTGCGCCACGCATCAAACCGATATAAAATTTTCGTTTTTTCATTCTATTATTTCTCCTTATCTCGCTTCAAGAAGAAATTGAGCGTAGCGTTAATCAGCATAATAAACAGGAACAGCACAAGTGCGATGGAGAACAGAGCATTCCTCTGCAAACTGTCGGGGCTTGAGTATGCCATTTCGCTTGCCACGGCGGTGGTAAGGAAACGGACACTCTCAAAGAGAGAGGGCATATTCGCCACGTTACCGGCAACCATCATTACCGCCATTGCTTCACCGATGGCACGACCAACGCCGAGTACCACAGCGGCGGCGATACCGCTTTTTGCGGCAGGGACAGACACCTTGAAAAAGGTTTCGGTAGGTGTTGCGCCGAGAGCCAAAGATGCGTCCTCATATTCTTTCGGTACGGCATCCAGCGCCGTGATAGACACCTTAATAATATTCGGCAGTATCATAATGGCAAGTACGATAATTGACGCAAGCAGGCTTGCGCCGTCCGGTACATTGAAAATCTCACGGATCGCCGGTACAAGCACAAGCATACCAACAAGACCGTACACAACCGAAGGAATACCTGCAAGCAGGTTGACGGCGGCTTCGATAACGGCTCTGACCTTCTTATTTGCAACCTTTGAAAGATACACAGCGGTAAAGAAGCCGATTGGCACACCAATGAGGATCGCTCCTGCCGTTCCGTACACGCTTGTCAGTATAAACGGCAGTATTCCGTATTTCGGTTCGGCGGCAGTGGATGCCCACTCTTTGCCGAAAAGGAAATTGAAAAGTCCGATTTCCCGAATTGCGGGAATACCCGATATGATCAGATATACCGTGATGAGTAGAACACAGCCAACGATTATCAAACCGAGCATGAGGAATATGCCGTGTACGATATTCTCAAATAATCTGTTTTTCTTCATATGAAAACTATTTAGTTTATCACAAAAAAGGCTTCGAGGATGCCATTGCTATGTGTCCGAAATGGACTCTTGTTGATTTCTACATAGATGAAGGTTCTACCGCCCCAAGCATGGCAAAAGCACCTGAGTGGTGCCGCCTGATTGATGACTGTCTATCCGGCGAGGTTGACTTGATCATAACGCAGAAGGTATCAAATGTATCCCGTAAAGATCGGGAACTCACATTGTTGTCGCGCTTGTTGGCTACGCAACCGCATCCCATTGGAATTTACTTTGTGTCAGAGGACATTTTCACCACCGCATCCTATTACCGGTCGGATATGCGCGATACCGATTTTCTCCCCCAAGGATGGCAACAACTGCCCGAACCCGATCAACCGGAAAGGATGTTGTTGAATGATTGATGCAAGCAAAAGGCTTGAGCGTGAGCAAGAAAAAGAGCGCACTCGCCGTCGTATGCGGGTAGAGATCGATCCCGATAAATACGAGTTTATTCCCGAAGAAAGACCGGTAGGATACTACGATGACGATGTCGAACAGCGCGTAGCAATTTATGTCCGCGTGTCTACAGA
>SVPN01000005.1 GCA_015065805.1 Oscillospiraceae bacterium
AAAAAGAAAAAACCTTTGGCGCGACTTTTCTTTTTGGTTGCGGAGGCCGGATTCGAACCAACGACCTTCGGGTTATGAGCCCGACGAGCTACCCCTGCTCCACTCCGCGATATTTGTTTCGTTCGATGTGCTTATATTATAGCCGATAAGTCCGAAAAAATCAAGCCCTTTTTGATATTTTTTCTAAAAAAATATTATAATTCCATAATCACCTTTCGTAAAATGCTTACGAAAATAACAGGAGCAACGCCACTCAGTCGTTGCTCCTGCGCTTACATCTTAGATAAAATCCACTCCGCGCAGCGGATGCCGTCCACTGCCGCTGACATAATGCCACCCGCATAGCCTGCTCCCTCACCGCAAGGATACAAACCTTTAATTGACGATTCGCCACGTTCATCACGTAAAAACCGAACAGGAGACGAGCTTCTGGACTCGACACCGGTCATCACCGCATCCACCCGATCAAAACCCTTGATCTGACGGCCGAAAACAGGTAATGCCGCTTTCAGAGATTCCGATACAAAGGACGGTAAGCACCGATGAAGATCCGCGCCGCGGACACCGGGCAAATACGACGGCTTGACTTCACCGAAACGAACCGTTTCGGTATTTGACAAAAAGTCTCCGACCGTTTGAGCAGGTGCGTGATAGTCACCACCGCCGAGCGCGAAAGCGGCACGCTCCATTTCCCGCTGTAATTCAACACCGCCAAGCGGATGATCACCTTTAATATCGTCAGGGGAAACCCCCACAAGAAGTGCGCTGTTGGAATTACGTGCATCACGGGCATACTCACTCATTCCGTTGACGGTCACACCGCCCTCCTCCGATGCCGCCGCGATCACAACGCCGCCCGGGCACATACAAAACGAGTAAACGCCTCGTCCGTCGGGCAACCGACAGCTCAGCTTATAATCCGCCGCCGAAAGCGCAGGATGACCCGCAAATCGTCCGTACTGACTCTGATCGATCATCTCACGTGGGTGCTCGATACGGACACCGACAGCAAAAGGCTTTTGCTCCGCGTGCACGCCGTGATCGCAAAGCATCTGCATTGTATCACGGGCACTGTGACCGATGGCTAACACAGCGACATTACAGAGAAGCTCCTCTTCCCCTTCGGCTGTTTGCAACCGCAAGCCAACCAAACGATCATCCTTTACGATCAAATCCGTGACTTTCGTTGAAAAGCGTACGTCCCCGCCGTATTCAAGGATTTGATTGCGGAGATTCCGCACGATATAAAACAATCGATCAGTCCCAAGATGAGGCTTCGCCTGCCATAGGATATCATCCGCTGTACCGTCTGCCGCCTGAGCAAAAACCTCTAAAACAGCGCGACAACGGATGTCCTTGATTCCGGTTGTCAGCTTGCCGTCCGAAAACGTTCCGGCGCCACCCTCACCAAACTGCACATTGCTGTCCGTGCGCAAAACACCTGTGCGTTGAAAATTCAAAACTGCTTCACGCCGTTGCTCCACCGCTTCACCTCGCTCCAGCAGGATCGGTCGAGCACCCGCTCTTGCAAGCGTGTATGCCGCAAGTAACCCCGCAGGCCCGCTCCCGATCACGACAGGACGATCGGACAACGCGGCTTCTTGAGGAAAGCGGTAAGACGGCTTGTTATATAATTGTACACAAGAATCCTTTAACCGCGAAACGATCTTCGATTCGTCACCGTCCACACACACATCGACAGACGCCGAAAAACGGATGTCCTCTTTTTTTCGCGCATCAACAGCACGCTTAGATAACACACACGACCGGATCCGATCTCGGGGAATCCGCAGTTTTTTGGCAACAAATTCCTCCAAAGGCTTGGAAGCATAATCAAGCGGTAACGGCAACGATGTAATCCGAATCATAGAATCTCCTCCGCCATTGCCGTTGCGGCCGCATACGCTGAAGACCAAGCCCATTGCAGGTTGAAGCCTCCGCAATCACCGTCAATATCCAAAATTTCACCCGATACATATATATGCGGGATCAATTTGGATGCCATCGTTTTGTTGTCAAACTGACGGGTGGAAAGTCCTCCTGCCGTCACCTGAGCCGCGTTCATTCCCGCACTGCCCCTCACCATAAGCTCCCAATGCTTGAGCGTATACGCAATACGCTTTACATCCGATGTTGTCAGCGAGGATGCCGTCTGAGACAATGTGTACCCGCAGGATTTCAGAACGGTTTGTGCAAGACGCTTTTGCACCAATCCGACAAGAAGCTCCTCGAGAGAACGTTCACCATCGAATTGACAGCGAAGAAGAATGTTTTGTTGCACCTGTTTTTCTGACATCGAAGGAAGCAAATCCAGCACAATCGATAATGTTCCCATTTTACGCCGCTCCCAATCCGCCGCTACACGACCGATCATCATCGCCGCAGGGCCCGAAACACCGTAGTCCGTAAACAGCACCTCTCCCTCAGAAGAAGCCACTGTCCGACCGTTAAGCAAAAGAGACAACGCCGCATCCACGCGAATGCCTTTAATCGCTTTTACATCCTCACGATTTGTTCGGATCTGTACGATCGAAGGGAAAAGCGGCGTTTTTTCGTGACCGAGATCGGTCATCAAGCGATAGACCTCCGCGGAGCCTCCCAAACTTGCTGACGCCGCACCGCCTGCCGCAACCAAAACACACGAAGCGGTAATGAAACCTTTATCGGTTTGTACCGTTATGCCGTTTTTAAAGGGAACAAGCGCTTGGACGGTTGTATCACAAAGTATCGTAACGCCAAGACGATCCAGCTCCAGCCGCAAACAATCTAAAACCGCCGATGCCTGCGCACAAAGCGGATAGATACGCCCGTTTTCGCGCACAACCGTGCAAAGTCCGATCGAATCGAAGAACAATTGTGTATCCACGGGGGTAAAGCTGTTAAGAGCGGGATGCACGAAAGAGGGATCCGCACCGTGATAGTACGAAACAGAAGCATATATATTGGAAAGATTGCATGTGCCGTTTCCGGTTGCCAGCAGCTTTTTACCGACACGGAATTGTCTTTCCAGCACAAGCACTCGCTCACCGCCGACTTTACGCGCCGCAAAAATCGCCGCCGCCAGTCCCGATGCTCCGCCGCCGACGATCACAATCGGAGATTTTCGGATCATGCCATCACCTCCGCAGAGTAAAATTTTGATAAATTATACCATACGAATATTACAAAGTCAACGCCACTGCCGTACAACAAAATACAAAACTGTTATGGTTTTTATCCATTACCCTCTTTATTTTTTTGAGAAAATACGCTATAATAATCTTGTATGTACTTGAATATTCGCTTTAATGATACAAACGGACTTTAAAAAGGAGCGTGAATGTTTATGATCTGGCACCACGAAATGCCCGAAAACATCGCGAAAGAATTACAAACCAATATAGAAACCGGCTTATCGGAAGATGAGGCCGTATACAGACTTGCCGAGTTCGGCGAAAACCGCTATCACGAAAAGCACACAACCTCCGTGTGGAAGGAGTTTCTTAAGCAATACCGTTCATTGCCGTCTACATTGATCACCATTGCGGCTGTGTTTTGGTTTTGCTTCAATATTATCCTTTTGTATCTCGGTCAGCCCGCTTCGTTGATCGAACCTATCGTATTGCTATTTATGCCGCTGATTGCACATCTGATCTATGCTGTCTGGCAAAAATATGCCACAGCAAAGCTTCACAACATTACCAATACGCAGACAACCACCGTCAATGTGATCCGTGGCGGTGAAACGGTCAATGTCAGTGCTGCAGATATCGTGCGCGGTGACATCCTTCTTTTAGAAGCCGGAATGATCATCCCTGCCGACTGCCGTTTGATCGAGACCGACGATTTATTTTTGGATGAATACATCATTACCGGCGAAGATACCGATGTTGCCAAACACGCCGATGTGACTCTTGACGGCATTGCGCCGATTTCCGAACGCGTCAATATGATTTATGCGGGATGCGGTGTCAGCCGCGGCAGCGGTAAGGCCCTTGTCGTTTCGACAGCGCAAAGCACGGAATTTGCACTGATGCTCAACGACCCGAACAATCAGGCTTCTCCTCTTCCCGGTCTGAGCAAGGATCTTGCCACTCTCGAGCGGTTGATCACCTTACCCGTCCTGGTTTTATCGTTGATCCTCTGTGTTATTGCTGTTATAACCAATCTCTCGAATCTTCAGTCCGTTCTGACGGTAGTACCTTCTGTACTGACGGTTATGGCCGTTTGCATCCCTACGGGGTTCACAGTTGCCGCTGTTGTTGCAATGACGATGGGTATGCAACACGTTGTTACCCACACTGCCGATGTCCGCGAGCTTTCGGTTATGGATACGCTGTCGCGTGTGACCGTTATCTGCGCGGACAAGACGGGCACACTGACCGCCGATATCAAAAAGCCTATCAGCGTCTACACCGGCAACGACATCGAAGAGCTGACAAGAATGCCCGGTGAGCGTACACAGGCGTTGATCCGTATGGCAACACTTTGTACCGCCAACGACACCCAGACAACCGGGATTGATAATCATCTCTTGCAAAACCCGACCGAGTCCGCCATTATTGAATATGCCCGCGATATCGGTATTGAACGCCGTCTGCTGATGGAAGAAAACCCTCGTCTTGCCGAGCTTCCTTTTGATGCATCCAGACGGTGTATGTCGGTCGTTCATCTCGTGGACGGCAAGCGTTTGATGGTCACAATGGGTGCACCCGAAAAAGTGCTCTCGCTTTGCACTTACGGTCCTGTACAAAACGCCGAAGAGGTTTGTCAGCAGCTCGGTGAGCGTTCTCTTCGCGTATTGGCGATTGCATACAAGATGGTGGATGAGCTTACGGCATCCGAGTTGGATCCTTCACTTGAAAGCGATATGTATTTTGCGGGTCTGATCGGTCTTGCCGATCAGCCGCGTGTGGAATCCATTCAATCCATCCGCGAATGCGCTCAAAGCGGCATTATCACCGTTATGATAACCGGTGATAACGAATCAACCGCTTACGCTGTCGGACTTCAGCTTGGTATTCTGGAATCCGAAGATCAGGTTCTCACGGGTGAAGAGCTTCGAAAGATGGACAAGGCGGAGCTGGATGCTTCGGTCGGTCTTTACCGCGTATTCGCGCGAATCCTTCCCGAAGAAAAAGAGCGCATCATCAAGGCGTGGCAGGCACGCGGTGCTGTTGTGGCATCCACAGGCAACTGCCTTGAGGATGTTCCCGCATTGCAAAGCGCCGACATCGGCTGTGCAACAGGTGCCGCTGACTGCGATATGACCCGCAACGAATCCGATCTCACCTTGTATGATAACAGCTTTGCAACGCTTGTAGATGCCATCAAACACGCACGCGGTATTTATGCCAATATCAGCAAGGTAATTCAATATGTGTTGTCCTGCTCGCTCACGGTTATGCTTGCCACGCTTTTGGCGTTGCTGTTCTCGCCCGGCGATTTTGTCCTTTCGCCTCTTTCCACCGTTTTTTATATGATCATCGGTGTGCTTTGCTCTCTGGCGATTTCTTACGAATCCGGCGACCGTCATTCACTGAATCAGAAGCCTCGTCGAGGTCTGGCAAGACTTGTCCCGGCATCCGCGTGGATCTCAACGCTGTGGCAGGGCATTTTGACCGGTATTCTTGCCTTTATTGCCTTTTATGCAGGACAAGCGGGTACGTCGGCAGAAGGAAATGATCTTTCTGTCGGTATGACAACTGCCTTCATTATGTTGATCCTGTCAAGATTGTGGATGGTACTGGCATCGCATCGCCACGATCCCGATCGACCGAAAATTGCCAACCGTGTGATGCCGATCGTCCTGCTCGTATGTATTGCACTTTCGGCAATCCTTTTGTATGTACCGATCGTTCGTGAGCTCTTTGGCCTGACCGTTGTCAGCTCCTCCAACTGGGTACTTGCTCTGATCCTGTCGGCAATCACGCCGATTGCCGTTATCGTGGTTCGTTTTATTTCTATAATTATTTCAACCGTAAAATCAAACGAAGCCGCTTAACTTTCCCGTCAACAGCTCTGCATTTTAAGCAGAGCTGTTGACATATGACGGAGGTGTTTCAATCGTGTTTGCTCGCACAAACAGTATGGGGTTGTTTGGCGTCAACGGCTTTCGTGTAACCGTGGAAGCGGATCTTTCGGGAGGACTTCCCGGGTTTGATGTGGTCGGTTTACCGGGTTCGGCGGTACGCGAATCACGTGATCGCGTCAGAGCCGCGCTGAAAAACTGCGGATTTGATTATCCTGTCAGCCGTATCACCATCAATCTTGCACCCGCAGATATCCGCAAAGAAGGCTCTGTATACGATTTACCGTTGCTGATCGCGATTCTTCAGGCGACCTCGCAGATCTCTTTTCCTCTGGATGATGCCGCCTTTATCGGTGAGCTATCCTTAACGGGAGAGCTGCGCCCCATCCGCGGTGTTTTACCGATGGTGATTGCCGCAAGGGACAGCGGTCTAAAGCGCGTATTTCTCCCGAAGGATAATGCCGCCGAAGGCGCCGTCGTTGACGGGATCGATGTTTATCCGATTGAAAGTGTGCCGGCATTAACAGCGCATCTGAGCGGCGCATTCCCGATCGCACCCGCCACCTATACGCCTCCTCCCGCCACAGAGGACCGTCGTCAACCGGATTTTGCAGAGGTTATGGGACAACAAGCGGCAAGACGTGCTATGGAGGTTGCCGCCGCAGGAGATCACAATCTTTTGCTCATCGGACCTCCGGGCTCGGGAAAAAGTATGCTTGCCAAACGCTTACCCTCTATTCTGCCGGATATGACCGCCGAGGAAGCATTAGAAGCAACCAAGATCCACTCCATCGCAGGAACTCTCAGTGGCGGCGTCGGTCTGTTAAAGGACCGTCCCTTCCGCGCACCGCATCACAACATCTCCACAGCCGGTCTCACGGGCGGCGGCACCGTTCCTCATCCCGGTGAGGTATCGCTTGCTCATCACGGTGTGCTGTTTTTGGACGAGCTTCCTGAGTTTTCACGAACAGCGATGGAAAGTCTTCGCCAACCGCTTGAAGATGAAGTTGTCACGATCTCCCGTGTGCAGGCATCTCTCACTTACCCCTGCTCCTTTATGCTTGTCGCGGCGATGAATCCGTGTCCGTGCGGCTTTTTCGGGCATCCGACAAAGCCGTGCACCTGTTCTCCGAAAGCCGCTTCAAGCTATCTTTCCCGCATTTCGGGTCCTTTACTTGACCGCATCGATATTCATATCGAAGTCCCGCCTGTGGATTTTGATAAGCTTAACGCCGCCGAAAAAGCAGAAAGCTCTGCCGAGATCCGTGCACGCGTCAACAAAGCCCGTGCGATTCAGCAAAAGCGTTTTGCAGGCACCGATATTATCAGCAACGCTCACATTCCTGCAGGTATGCTCAAAGAGTACTGTGTATTGAGTGACGGTGCCTCCGCTATGTTAAAAATCGCCTTTGATAAAATGGGCTTATCAGCGAGAGCCTACGACCGTCTTTTAAAACTGGCCCGCACCATCGCCGATCTGGACGAAAGCGATATTATCGACAGAAAGCACATCGGCGAAGCATTGCAGTATCGCAGTCTCGACCGCAAATATTGGGAACGATAAAAAAAGAAGTCTTGCAAAAGCAAGACTTCTTTTTTTATTTAAATACGGAACGACAAAACACAAGGCAAAGAATCAGGACAACACCCAGAGCAATTCGATACCATCCGAACACTTTAAAATCGTGTTTTTTGATAAATCCCATCAGGAAACGAATGGCAAACACCGACACCGCAAACGAAACAACCGTCGCAATACCGAGAGCAAGCCATTCCGATGAGGTGATAACCATATTCTCAAAGAGTACCTCATACAGCATTTTGGCAGCCTTCAGTCCGCTTGCACCGAGCATAACGGGAATCGCCATAAAGAACGAAAACTCCGTTGCGACCGTGCGGGATGTACCGAGAATCGAAGCACCTAAAATCGTGGAGCCCGAGCGGGAGGTTCCGGGAATCAAGGCAAGGCATTGAAACAAACCGATTCCTGCGGCGGTTTTCGGAGACATCTGTTCAAATCCGTTGATCTTGGTTTTCAAAGCAACCGTCTCAAGGATAATAAACCCGATACCGTATAAGATCAGCGTTGTCGCAATGGTGCCGACCTCAACAAGCACGTTCTGTTGAAACACAGAATTCATCCAGTCGTCAATCAACAAGCCGATCACAGCGGCAGGAACACTGGCAATCAGTACCTTGCCCCAAAGATGTAAGGTATCTTTCTTTTCTTCATCGGTTTTCTTCTTGGAAAACGGATTCAGCTTATGGAAGAAAATCAGCAACACGGCTAAAATCGAGCCGAGCTGAATCACGACCTCAAACACCTCACCGAACGATTCGCTGATCGCCATCGGCCAGATTGCATTCAACAGCTTTAAGTGTCCTGTACTGCTGATCGGTAACCATTCGGTAATTCCCTGCACAATACCTTGTACAATGGATTGTAAAATAAGAATGAAGGTATCCATTCTGTCACCTGTCTTTAATTAAAGATCGGTTTCGTTAAGCAGATCGCGAAGCAGAATCACTTCGTCCGCAGACAACGTGCAGCCCTTGCCCATCTTTGCGTGATCGGGAGCCCAATCGCGAATGTCGTACTTCGGAGCACGGTCATTCCAGCTGATCAGGTTGAGTTCCTTTGTCCAACCCGAGGGAGACTGTGAAAGAACACCGAGCTCCTTAACGATTTCATATTTTAATTCTGCCATACTCTAACAACTCCTTATAAATGTATGCGGAAATCCGCTGAAAATACCTGAATAGATTATTCGTCTGCGGAAGACAAGGATTCACCGAGCCCCTGAAGCTCCTCAAGAAGCGTTTCAATATGGGCATCGCCCGCCTGACGGTGCGCATCCGAACCCAAACGAACCTTTTCAACCTGTTCTTTTAGCTGTGTCAAAAACACATCCAGATCCTTGATGCATTCCGAGCTCTTTTTCTGAGCCGCATCCAGATACGATGCGCTGACAATGCGCGCTTCCACGACAAGACGGCTCACATCCCCGACAACCGACGCATAACGGGCGTTTTGCTCTTTGAGCAACGCCACCTGCTCTTCGAGTTCCCGGTTACGCGCAAGCGCCTGAGCAAGATCATCCGAAACCGCCGAACAGCTCTCAACCTCCGCTTGCTGTTCGCGAAGAGTGATCAACTCGGCTTTATAAATCTGCGCAAGGGCATTCAGTCGTTCGATCTGTTCTTTCAGCTGAGCGATCTCCTGCTCCAACTCCTGAATACGGGTATTGAACGCAGAAGCATTTGCGCGCTCACTTTCCAGAGCATTCTCCGCTTGCAAACGGAGATCCTCCAATTCTGCCAGGCGGCCTGTGTGGGCGGTCTGGAGCTCATCGATATATTGCAAGACATCTTGCTTATTGAACCCTCTGAAGGATACGCGAAAAAAGCCGCTTTCAGCCATATCTCTCAATCCTTTCGTATTGCATCTGCAAACAGACACAAAAACTGATAGTACATAGTATAACACAACTTTTCCAAAAAGACAACTCCATATTTTCATATAAATCCTGAAATATTGTCCTTGTTTTTCATCAAATAACACAAAAGAACCGCCGTCTGCATACAACAAACAGCGGTTCTTTGCGGTTTATTCCTCCACGCCGATCCTTTGACGGAACAGCAACGATATACACCAAACGCCGGCAATTGCCACCGCTGTGTAAATGATACGTGCCAAAAGGCCGTCCATACCGCCGCCGAGCCAAGCCACCAGATCAAACTGAAACAACCCGATGCTCCCCCAGTTGAGTGCACCGATGATGACAAGGAGCAACGCAATACGATCCAAAAACATACGGAATACCTCCTTTATTCTGTGGGGATATCCTTAGTATGTATTGTGTGTAAAGGTTTATGCAAGAAGCATTGATAAAAGTTCGTCATACGAACGTACCGTGTACAACGGTGCGATGTCTGACGGCGGTTCACCGCCGTTCGGAGCAAACCAACACGTATCGATGCCCGACAGCAAACCACCGCGTATATCCGATGTCAGAGAGTCTCCGATAATCAGCAATTCACTCTTATCAGGATGCCCCAGTGCGGCAAGCACCGCATCAAAAAACGCAACAGAAGGCTTATCGGCACCGATTTCCTGCGAAATGAACACACCGTTTATATACGGTAATAAGCCGCTGTCTGCAAGTCGGGTGTGTTGCACACTCGCTGTACCGTTGGTGATGATACAAATACGATAATGCTCAGACAAGGCTTTTACAAGCCCGACCGCTCCATCCAGAACAAACCCTCTCGTGCCGAGGGTTTGCATATATTGCTCGTTAAAGGAAGCGGCGTCGATGTGCGATGCACCGATTGCCTCAAACAGCTCTTCAAAGCGCTGAACCTTTAATCGGCTGCGGACGATCTCTCCTCTTTCCAGCTGTTGCCACAGAAGACGGTTGATCTCGTGATAGGTGTGCTGAATCTCAGGTGTCATAGTAATGCCGTGCTTTTCCATCGTATCCGACAACGCAAAGCCTTCCGAACGACAGAAATCAAGCAACGTTTCGTCGGCATCCATCAGCAATGTGGTATAACGCATACGGCACCTCACATTTCAAAGAACGATATCTGACTGGACTGCGGAAGATCACCGATCGCACCGAGCTCCCGAAGCGATTCCACGATGGCCTTGGAAATACCCGTACGCTCCTGCAATTCATCAACAGAGAAATACGGCTCACCCTCTCGCCCGCTCATCAGTCCCTCCGCTGCGGCACCGCCCAGACCGTTGATCGAGCTGAACGGCAACCGAAGTGCACCGTCTTCAAGCAAATACTTGCGCGAGTGGGATTTGTACAGATCAACCGGCAGGAATTGAATGCCGCGAAGCATTGCCTCGTACACCACGTGCATCATATCGGCAAGCGCCTGTTCTTTTGCGCTGGCATCACGGCCACGTGAACGGATCTCATCCATTGTATATTTCACCTTTTCGATGCCCGCCTGCACGATTGCCGCATCCATATCTTCGCCTCGAACGGTAAAATACGCTGCATAATAGGCTTCGGGACGGTGAACCTTATACCATCCGACGCGCAAAGCACCGATGCAATATGCCGCCGCGTGCGCCTTGGGGAACATATACTTGATCTTCATACACGAATCGATATACCACTGTTCCACACCGCAGGACTTCATCGCTTCAAAATGCTCCTCGGTCAAAAGCTTTGTAGCATTACCCTTACGCACGATCTCCATGATCTTAAACGCCATTTTCGGTTCCAGTCCCTTTTGCATCAGGTACACCATAATATTATCACGGGTACCGATCACTTCGGAAATGGTGCAGGTGCCGTTTTTGATCAGCTCCTGCGCATTGCCGAGCCACACATCCGTGCCGTGGGAAAGTCCCGAAATCTGCAGAAGATCCGCAAAGTTTTTCGGCTTGGATTCCACAAGCATCTGGCGGACAAACGGTGTACCCATTTCGGGAAGCGTGAGCGTTCCCGTGTTACAGCCGAGCTGTTCCTCAGTCAACCCAAGCGGTTCGGGTGAGGTGAACAAACGATACACATCCGGATCGGACATCGTGACATCCATCACGGGAATGCCGCTGAATTCCTCCAGATATTTATATGTTGTCGGAATAACATGACCGAGATTATCCAGTTTCAGGATCGTATCGTGAATAGAATGGAAATCGAAGTGAGTGGTGATCACTTCGGAATTGGGGTCGTCGGCAGGATGCTGTACAGGTGTGAAATCCTCGGCTTCGTAGTCATTGGGAACAACGACCATACCGCCGGGATGCTGACCCGTCGTGCGTTTGACGCCGGTGCATCCGAGTGCCAGACGCGTGCGTTCGGCGTTGCTGAACACCAGACCGCGTTCTTCCTCATACTTTTTCACATAGCCAAACGCGGTCTTGTCCGCCACGGTGGAGATCGTTCCTGCTTTAAACACGTGATTGGGCGGGAACAACGTTTCCGTGTAACGGTGCGCACGGGTCTGATATTCATCGGCAAAGTTCAGATCAATATCAGGTGCTTTATCACCGTCAAAGCCAAGGAAGGTCTCAAACGGGATCTCGTGTCCGTCACGGTCAAGCGGTGCACCGCACTGCGGACAGATCTTTTCAGGCAGATCAAAGCCCGAACCGACTTCACCTTTCGTGAAAAACTCCGAGTATTTGCATTGCTTACAAACATAGTGCGGTGCAAGCGGATTTACCTCGGAAATGCCCGACATATGAGCAACAAAGGATGATCCGACCGATCCGCGAGAGCCGACAAGATAGCCGTTTTCGTTGGAATTTTGCACGAGTTTTTGCGCGATCATATACAAAACCGCAAAACCGTGCTTGACGATCGATGTCAGCTCACGGTCAAGACGGGCACGCACGATTTCGGGAAGCGGATCACCGTATTTTGCCTTGGCACGGCTCCAGGTGATCTCCTGAAGCTCTTCGTCTGCACCGTCGATACGCGGGGAAAATGTTCCTTCGGGGATCGGACGGATCTTTTCGATCCGATCCGCAATCAGGTTGGTGTTTTCCACAACAACCTCATAGGCTTTTTCTTTTCCCAGATACGCAAATTCCGCCAACATTTCTTCGGTGTTACGGAAGTACAGGGGGGGTTGCTGGTCGGCATCGGGATAACCTTGTACGCCTTGCAGGATCCGACGGAACTCTTCATCCTCGGGATCCATAAAATGCACATCGCAGGTAGCACACACGGGAATATTCAGCTTATCACCGAGTCGGACGATTGTACGGTTGAAATCCTTGAGCTGTTCTTCGTCGCGCGCCGTACCTTTGCGCACCATAAACGCATTGTTTCCGAGCGGTTGAATTTCGAGAAAATCGTAAAACCGCAATATCGCAAAGTTCTCCCCAACCGCGACCGTCCACAACCGCTTCAAACAGTTCACCCTGTTCACAAGCAGAGCCAATGATCAGTCCCTCGCGGTGTTCCATCAGCTTTGAACGTGTGATACGGGGACGCTTGAAGTAATTCTTAAGATGTGACCAGGAAATGAGTTTATACAAATTTTTAAGACCTGTCAGATTTTGCGCAAGAATGATCAGATGGTAAGGCTTGACACCCTTCATATCACCGCCTTTAAGTCCGGTGTTGATCCCATCCACCGTTTCAACTCCGCGCTGTTCCTTCATATCCGTAATGAGCTTGAGATAGATCTGCGCCAGAACGCGTGCGTCATCGCACGCGCGATGATGATTGAAGGGCGGCAGTTGCAACGCCTTGGCAACCGTATCCAGCTTATGGTTTTTCAGATTGGGATACAAGGCTCTGGCAATCGGTACCGTATCGATCGATGTGAACGGATACGGCATATCACAACGCTCGGCCGACTTTTTGACAAATCCCGTATCAAACGGTGCGTTGTGGGCAATGATCACCTTGCAATCGCCGCAAAACTCATAGAACAAGCGAAGTGCCTCGTCTTCCCTCGGGGCATCCTTGACCATATCGTTTGTGATACCGGTAAGCTCCGTGATTTTTTCCGAAATGGGCATTTCGGGATTGACAAAGGTATTGAATTCCTCCACCACTGCCCCGTCTCTGACGCGCACGGCTCCGATTTCGGTGATGCGATCATTTTGCTGGGAAAGGCCGGTGGTTTCCAGATCAAATACGATGCATTCGTCCGTAAGCGCACAGGTTGCATCTCCTGTCACGACGGGGATCATATCGTTGATATAATACGCTTCCACGCCGTAAAGGACCTTGATCTCCTTACCGCCCTTGGCAAGCTTCGCCGCAGTATTCATCGCATCAGGGAATGCCTGCACAACACCGTGGTCCGTGATGGCTACAGCGGGATGTCCCCAATCGGCCGCACGGGTCACAAGATCACTTGCTTCCGAAACGGCATCCATCGAGGACATTTTGGTATGCATATGAAGCTCAACGCGCTTTTTCGGGGCATTATCGGGCTTCTGATATTTTGCAACGAGTGCCATCGATTTAATACGAAGAACGTTACATTTGGCATATTCGTTATAATCGTAACTGCCTTGTGCCAGAACACAAACACCGTTTTTCACCGATGCAAGTGCTTCTAACTTTTGCTTGTCACGCTTTTTATCCAGCCACATATTCACCGTCAGAGAACCCGTGCGATCGGATAAATGGAATTCATACAGAACACGCGTGCCGTCACGGCTTTCGCGGTGCTCTTTTTCCATTCCGAACACTTCACCCCAGACGGTCACAAAGCTGCCGTCCGGCTCAACCGTGCGGATCGGTACGGGCATTTCACGGATATCTTTTCCCCAGATAGTTTGCGCGGTTTCCAAATAAATCGGTAATCCGCTTGTGGGCGGGCGATTGAAATCCACGCCCGCCGTTCGCGGTTTAGCGGGAGCGGGTGCGCCGTCGGATTTCACAGCAGCCGCGGCGGCTGCAGCCGCCGTTGCCGCCGCTTCCTGCGCACGTTGTTGCTCCTCTTCCATTGCCTGCTGCATCAATCGCTGATACTGTTCATCATTGGTATCAACGGTCTCATCTCCCTGAAACTCCACCGTCACGCGCACGCCGAACAGATCCCTGATGAGCGTTTCCAACTCCGTATCCATCTGCGTGCTTCTCAGAAGACCGGCACCGCCGTGTGCCAGTTTGACATACACACGATCCCCGACAATGCTGTAAACCGCATCGTTAAAACTACCGTTTACCTGCATATGACGGCGACGCAAAAGAGGAATAATCGTCGCAAACGCCTGCTCATTAAGTGCTTCGGCGGGAAAACAAAGCTCCGCACGCACTTTTGCAGAAAGCAAACGGTTCAGACAATCCTCCGCGCGTTCAATATCCTCATAAGCAGGAACCGTGCGCACACGCAGCTTCAGCTCCAACGTACGCGTCGATTCTTCCAATGTCATATGTAAAACCGCGGCATCGTAAAACACCGACGGAACAGAATCCATAGAAATCCGGGATTCAAATAATTCACGAAACGTCATAATACCATAATTCCTTCATTTCAATAACGGTTTTCATTCATATCCTTCAAAGCAAGGCGATTTCTTCCATCAACGCGTCCACCGCTTCCTCTTCGGACACGGTGCGAAGAACGACACCTTTTTTGAAAATGGCAAACTTGCCCTTTCCGCCTGCCATACCGATATCGGCTTCACGCGCTTCACCGGGACCGTTGACAATACACCCCATCACCGCAACGGTAATGTTCTTTTGCACCGCTTCGAGACGCGTTTCCACCTCATTGGCAACAGCAATGAGATCCACCTGTGTTCTGCCGCATGTCGGGCAGGAAACCAGGCGGGCACCGCCCTTGCGCAGTCCGATGGCTTTGAGAAGATCCTTGGCAACCATCACCTCTTCGGCAGGGTCTGCCGTGAGCGATACGCGTATGGTATCACCGATGCCGTCAAGCAACAAACCGCCGATGCCTGCCGCCGATTTCAGCAAGCCCATTCGCGGTGTGCCGGCTTCGGTAACCCCCAGATGCAACGGATAACGGCAACGAGTGGACACTAACTTATAGGCATCCGCCATAATCTGAACATCCGAGGATTTCAAGGACAGCACAATATCGTCGAAATCAAACTTTTCCAAAAGAGACGCGTGATATAAAGCGCTGTCGCACAATGCCTGCGGCGTCGGATGACCGTATTTTGCCAAAATCTCTTTTTCAAGAGAGCCCGCGTTGACACCGATGCGGATCGGGATATTCTTCGCTTTACACGCATTGGCAACCGCACGGACATTTTCATCGCCGCCGATGTTGCCCGGATTGATGCGGATTTTGTCAATTCCTGCCGCCACACTTTCCAGTGCAAGCGTATGATCAAAATGAATATCGGCAACAAGCGGCACCGACACCGCTTTTTTAATCGCGGGAATCAGGCGAACAGCTTCCTTGTCGGGGATCGCCACGCGAATGATTTCACAACCCGCATCCGCCAGGCGTTTTGCCTGTTCCACATTTCCCTGCACATCCTGAGCGGGTACGTTCAGCATCGACTGAATACTGATGCAGGAGTTGCCGCCGATCGTTATATTACCGCAGGTAACCGCTTTTGTTTCACGACGAATCATCCTATAGCCCCTCCTTGAAAAAGTCGGAATACATCATTGAATGTGACCAAGAGCATCAACAACAATAAGAGTGCCAGTCCCACAAAGTGAACCATTCCCTCAAACTTCTGCGGAACGGGCTTACGGAAGATCGCTTCAAACAACAAGAAGATCAACCGTCCGCCGTCAAGCGCAGGAAGCGGTAACAGATTCATCACACCGACATTGACACAAATCAGCGAAAACATCATCAGCAAACTGTAAATGTTTTCCTTAACAGCCGAGGTTGCCGCTTGTTCCACCATATCGCCGATGATATCAACGGTTCCGACGGGGCCTGCAATTTCATTGAGCCCGTATTTACCCGAAAGGATATCGATCAGACTCCACCATACGGTGGTGGCGTGTGACCATTCTGTTTTTGCCGCTTCAACAAAGGTGTTAAAGAAAGTCGGACGAACACCGAGAAGCACAAAATCATAGCGCAGAAAACGGGTTCCGTCTTCGGTTTCGGAGAGTTCAAAACGTACCTCGGGCAATTGCACCTTCTTGCCGTCGCGACGCACCGTCATATCCAAAATGCCGTCCTCGTCGCTTTGCATAAACATAAACATATCCTGCGTGGAAACCACCGCACGGCCGTTGATGCCGACAACGGTATCCCCCGCACGGAGTCCCGTCTGATAGCTGGATGCCTCTTCAGACAACTGCGCAATGGTTGTGGTGCCGAAAAGCACATCCCCCGATGCCGTCGGAGGTGTGGAAAAGCCGAGAGCGAAGAGCAACACAACATACGCCAAAACAAAATTCATTGTCACGCCCGCAATAACAACCAAAATGCGTTGCCACACCTTCTTATTGTTAAATGCGCGAGGATTTTCGCTGTCCTCATCTTCTCCTTCCATCGCACAAAACCCGCCGAACGGAAACAAGCGGATGGAATAGGTCGTCTCCTTTTTACCCCACGATACAACCTTCGGCCCCATTCCCATTGCGAATTCATTGACCTGAATACCGCACGCTTTCGCAACCAAAAAATGTCCGAGCTCGTGGACAAAAATGATGACACTGAAAAGCAACAATGCCATAATGATTTTAAAGATAAACAAACAAAGCACTCCTTACAAAACAATGCGCGATCAACTTATTATACCCTTGAAAGCACCAATTCACGCGCCGCACGGTCTGTTTCCAATACAGTCTGCACATCCCCGCTTTGCGGCCACCGTGCATCCAATGCCGCCTGCGCCATACGCGGGATATCCATAAACCCGATCTTCCCCTGCATAAACAGCGCCACTGCCTGCTCGTTGGCACCGTTTACCGCCGCAGGGGTCATACCGCCTTTGGTAATGGCTTCGCGGCAGATCGGCAAACAGCGGAAGGTCTCATCATCCGGTTTATAGAATGTCATTGTTGCAACATCCGCCAGGGACAGCTGTCCGACAGGAGACGGCGTGCGATCGGGATATGTCAATGCGTACTGGATCGGCACACGCATATCGGGAACACCCAGCTGAGCAACAACAGCATTATCCACATATTCCACAAGAGAGTGAATGATGCTTTCGCGGTGAACGATCACATCGATACACGAAGGATCGGTATCAAACAGCCAGCGCGCTTCGATCAGTTCCAGCCCCTTGTTCATCATCGAAGCGGAATCCACCGTAATTTTGGCTCCCATACTCCAATTCGGGTGCTTGAGCGCATCCTGCAAGGTAACGGTTTCAAGCTCCTGAGCCGTTTTGCCGAAGAACGGTCCGCCCGATGCCGTCAGAATCAGCCGTTTGACAGCAGGACGCTCGGGAGCGCCCTGCAAACACTGGAAAATCGCCGAATGTTCACTGTCCACGGGAAGCAGTTTCACGCCCTTACGCTTCACAGCATCCATCACAAGCGCACCGCCCGCCACCAATGTTTCTTTGTTGGCGAGCGCCACATCGTGTCCCGCTTCCACGGCGGCTAAGGTCGGCTGAAGACCGACCATTCCGACAACGGAATTGAGAACGAGATCTGCTTGCGGCAAGGAGGCAAGCGTACAAAGCCCTTCCATTCCCGATAAAACGGTGACATCCAGATCCGCTACACGGGTCTTCAGATCCTTTGCCGCAGCTTCATCAAACATCACGGCGTACTTCGGGCGAAACGTGCGAATCTGATCCTCAAAAGGCTTCACCTGTCTGCCTGCCGCAAGAGCAAGCACATTGTAACCGCAATCTTCACAAATATCCAGCGTTTGTGTACCGATCGATCCCGTAGAACCCAAAAGCACCAAGTTTTTCACAGAAAGCACCTCCGAAATCGGCGTAAAACGGCAGAGCGGTATGCGCCTGCCGTTTAAAAAGTTATTGAATAAGAGGTAAGACCTGACAAAGAATATACAGAATCGGAGCCACAAAAATCAGGGAATCGAAACGGTCCAGAATACCGCCGTGGCCGGGGAAAATATTGCCGAAGTCTTTGATCCCGCGATGCCGTTTGATGACCGAACAGAACAAATCACCAAGCACGGAGATCGGCGCTGTTACCAACGCGATAAGCGCGACCATCCAGTAAGAAATGCTCAGTCCCTGCGCATTCAAAACCGCAACCTGATAGATAAATGCGCCTAACAAGCTGAAGATCACGGCGATCACAATGCCGCCGAAAAAGCCTTCTACCGTCTTTTTTGGACTGATCTTTTCGCAAAGCTTGTGCTTACCGAAAAAGCTTCCCGTAAAATAGGCGCCCATATCGGAAAACCACGCAATGATCAACGGGAAGAATAAATAGGCTTTTCCGTGTACGGGGATCGCGCGGATATATGCCAAACCGGCAATCGGTAAAATGATCATAACCGAAAGGGCAAGCAAATTCGCACATTGCTCAAACCGCACCGTTTCGTGAGAAAGAATCAGGAAAAACGCCAGCAACAACATATACGCCAGAAGCGCAACCCACATCAGTGAGAAGCCTTGCACCAAATCTAAAAACGGACACGAAGCAGCAAAAGCGTACGCCGCAATGCTGACACCGACGTGTTTGCACTGCTCGGCGGATAACAATTCATACATCGCGATCACGAGAATAAGTGCCGCAACAATACGAATCACCCAAACGGGAGAAAACAGAAGCAACGCAATTGCCGACACACCGCCGACAGCTCCTGTTATAATACGTACTTTCAAGATAACACACACCCTTTGGTGAAAACTCAGACACCGCCGAAGCGACGGTTCCGTTGCGCATATTGCAGGATCGCACGATCCAGATGCTCCTCCGTAAAATCGGGCCACAGAACATCCATAAACACATACTCAGCGTAGGCGGACTGCCAAAGCAAAAAATTGCTCGTGCGAAACTCACCGCTCGGACGGACGATCAGATCGGGATCCGGTTGTCCGACAGTGTCCAGAGCATCGGAGATCCGTTGCTCGGTAATATCCTGCGGTGACAGCTTGCCGTCGAGAACCTGCCTTGCGAGATCACGCGCGGCAAGCACAAGCTCGTGACGACCGCCGTAATTCAGCGCAATATTCAATGTCAGTCCCGTCTTATGCGCGGTTTCCGCCTCCGCCTCTTCGATCAATGCTACAATATCCGCCGCAAGCGGTGCGCGGTCACCGATGAATTTGGTGCGGATATTTTCGGATTTAAAATCCGCAAGCGATTCTTTAAGATAGTCGCGCAAAAGATTCATAATGGCATCGACTTCTTCCTGAGGGCGTTTCCAGTTCTCCGTGGAAAACGCATAAAACGTTGCCGAACGAATCCCGCGTGCTTCACACGCCTTCACGATTTTACGAAACACCTTTGCTCCCGCAACATGACCCATTGTACGAGCCAAACCGCGCTTTTTTGCCCAGCGTCCGTTACCGTCCATGATAAATCCGATGTGAGACGGCAGCATATCCGGCGTCAGATCCGCTAAGGTGAGTGCGTTCTTTTTACGAAACCAAGCCAAAACAACCCCAACCTTATATGAAACGGGCGAACACATCGCCCGCCCGTTTCACGATTTTTCTTACAGCTCCATAATTTCTTTTTCTTTGACCGCCGCTTCCGCATCGATCTCTTTGCAATACTTATCGGTGAGATCCTGCATTTTCTTTTCGGCGATCTTCAGATCATCCTCCGTGATCTCGGCATTCTTTTTCATTTCCTTGAGCTTTTCAATACCGTCACGGCGGATGGAGCGGATAGCAACCTTTGCCTCCTCCGCGTATTTGTAAATGGTTTTACCGAGTTCTTTACGACGCTCCTCGTTAAGAGGCGGAAACGTCAGGCGAATGACCGTGCCGTCGTTTTGCGGGTTGATGCCGATATCCGACGTCATAATGGCACGCTCGATATCGCGCAAAACCGATTTGTCCCACGGCGTGATCAGCAATGTACGGGGATCGGGAACGGAAACCGCCGCTACCTGATTGATCGGAGTGGGCACACCGTAGTATTCCACCGAAACGCGGTCAAGCACCGAAGGATTCGCGCGACCGGCACGAATCGTTGCATATTCATTTAAAAGAGCCTGCACGGATTTTTGCATTTTGCTCTCTGCTTTAGCCAGAACTTCTTTCATAATCGTAGTATCCTTTCTGAATTAAGAAAATTATTCGACAATCGTACCGATCGCTTCGCCTTGAGCCGCACGGACAATGTTGTGAGGATCCTCAAGATTAAAGACCAGAATCGGAATATTGTTGTCCATACAAAGCGTTGCCGCTGTGGAATCCATCACCTTGAGATCCTTATTAAGGACATCCAGATAGGTGAGCTTATCGAACTTGACGGCATCGGGATTCTTTTTCGGATCGCTGTCGTAAATGCCGTCTACCATACTTGCTTTAAAGATAATATCCGCTTCGATCTCCGCCGCACGCAACGCTGCCGCCGTATCCGTGGAGAAGAACGGATTACCCGTGCCGCAACCGAAAATGACAACACGTCCGCGTTGCAGATGACGGACAGCACGGTTGCGGATATACGGCTCAGCAATCTGATTCATTGCAATTCCGGTCTGCACACGCACCTCACAGCCAAGCTGTTCAAGAGCATCCGCAAGACCGAGAGCGTTGATGGCAGTCGCTAACATACCCATATGGTCAGCGCGGGTGCGATCCATCTTACCGCTTGTACGACCGCGCCAGAAATTACCGCCGCCGACAACAATGGCGATTTCGGCGCCGAGCTCCGCACAGTCCCTGACCGCCTGCGCAAATTTCAAGACCGTGTCAAAGTCAAGCCCCATCTTTGCCTCACCGGCCATTGCTTCACCGCTGAGTTTTAACAGAATCCGTTTGTATTTCAGTTCTTGCATACACTCTCCACTTCCGTTCCCTAAAGAAATATGGTTTCAAATCTTTATATATTCTACAATACTTTTTGGATTCTGTAAAGGTGTTTTCGATGTAAATTTTTTATAGACGAATAAGTTTATAAAATTCAAATTCATATCTTGACTTTATACATAAACAATGTTAAAATATACGGGTATAACGCGTTGACGAAGGAAGTAAGCGGTTACAAACATACCCCTCCAGAGACGGTTGCCCTGGCTGAAAGCAACCGGCGGTATCCGACCGGCTGAAGTTCCCTTCCGAGCGGCAATGCTGAACCGTTTATTGCAGTAGGCGTTGACGGCAGACCCCGTTACCGGTCGCAAGAGTGTTTGCTTTTGGCAAAAATCAGGGTGGTACCGCGGAGAATTCACAATCTTCGTCCCTATTTCGGGACGAAGATTTTTTGTTTTCGCCCGGAGAATGACTGTGTATTTTATTCAAGAAAGGTCTGTGAATATGAAAGAACAACTTGAAGCCTTACGGCAAAAAGCTCTTGAAGAGCTTGAAGGTTTATCCAGTGCCAAAGATGTGGAAGAATTCCGCATTCGTATGCTCGGCAAAAAAGGTGAGCTCACCGGTCTGCTTCGCGGTATGGGCAGCTTACCCGCCGAAGAACGCCCCGTTGTCGGCCAGATGGTCAATGAGCTGCGTGCCCTCTTGGAAGAAAAGCTCTCCGCCAAGGAATCGGCAATTGCCGACGCCGCAAAAGCCGAAAAGCTTGCCGCCGAAACGATCGACGTTACGCTTCCCGGCGAACAGCGCAAGGTCGGCGGTCTTCATCCGCTCAACAAAACCTTAGAAGATCTCATCGATATCTTCCGTTCGATGGGCTTTGATGTCGTTGACGGTCCCGAGGTGGAAACGGATTACTACAATTTTGAAGCGCTTAATGTTCCCGCCGATCACCCTGCACGTGATATGCAGGATACCTTCTATCTTGCAGAGAATCTCCTGCTCCGTACGCAGACCTCGGCGGCTCAGATCCGTACAATGGAAAACCGCAAGCCGCCCATCCGCATCATCTGCCCCGGTCGCGTGTTCCGCGCTGACGAAGTGGACGCCACGCACTCCCCTGTTTTCCATCAGGTCGAGGGACTGGTCGTGGATAAGGGTGTCACGATGTGCGACCTGAAAGGCGTGCTTGAGCAGTTTGCCCGCGAGATCTACGGTCCCGACACCAAGGTGAAATTCCGACCGTCCTTCTTCCCCTTCACCGAGCCCAGTGTCGAAGTCGATGTTACCTGCTCGGAATGCGGCGGCAAAGGTTGCCGTGTCTGCAAGGGCAGCGGCTGGATCGAAATCTTAGGTGCCGGTATGGTGCACCCGCGTGTGTTGAAGGGTTGCGGCATCGACCCTGAGGAATACAGCGGCTTTGCGTTCGGTATCGGACTGGACAGACTGACTACCACCCGCCACAAAATCAGCGATATCCGTCTGCTGTTTGAAAACGATGTTCGTTTTCTTGATCAATTTTAAGGAGGTGCGCGCTTTATGAAAATTTCTTTAAACTGGTTAAAACGCTATGTAGACATCGACGTTCCCGTGGATGTCCTGTGCGATAAAATGGTTATGAGCGGCTTCGAAGTCGAAAGCATCGAAGACCTCAGCGAAACGATGCGCAATGTCGTCGCGGCGCGTATCGTGAAACTCGAAAAGCATCCCGATGCCGATAAGCTTCAGATCTGCCGGATGGACATCGGCGGCGAGGAGCTTGTGCAGATCGTTACCGGTGCCGATAACGTTTTTGAGGGAGCCATTGTCCCCGCAGCATTGCACGATTCCGATCTTCCCAACGGTATGCACATCAAAAAGGGCAAGCTTCGCGGTGTTCCGTCCGACGGTATGCTCTGCTCGGGCGAAGAGCTTTGCCTGAAAGAATCGGACTATCCCGGTGCCGAGGTGTACGGCATTCTCATTCTGAAGGATGACATCGCTCCCGGAACCGATATGCGGGATGTGCTTCGTCTGAACGATGTTGTGATCGATTTTAAAATCACGGCAAACCGTCCCGACTGCAACAGTGTTCTCGGCGTTGCACGCGAAATCGCCGTGGCGTTAGAAAAGCCGTTTTATCAGCCTGAAATCTCCTACACCGTCAAAGGCGGCGATATCCGCGATCACATTGATATCGAAGTGACCGATTACGATCTGTGCCCGCGTTATCTCGGAAGAGTTGTCAAAAACCTCCGCATCGCTCCCTCGCCCGACTGGATGAAGGATTGCCTGAAAACAGCAGGAGTTCGTCCCATCAACAACATCGTGGACATCACCAACTACGTGATGCTCGAAACGGGACAGCCGATGCACGCCTTTGATCTGCGCGATATCAAGGGCTCAAGAATCCTTGTCCGCCGTGCAACCGACGGTGAACAAATGACCACCCTGGACGGCAAGGATCACACGCTTACTTCGGAGATGCTGGTGATCGCCGATGCGCAGGCACCCTCCTGCCTTGCCGGTATTATGGGCGGTCTGAACAGTGAAATCAAAGACGATACCACTGATCTCTTCCTTGAGTGTGCCAAATTCCGCCGCGACAGCGTGCGTCGTACAGCCCGCGCTCTCGGTATGCGCACGGAATCTTCCGCACGCTTTGAAAAGGGTGTGGACATTCACACAGTCGCTTATGCGATGGACCGCGCACTCCAGCTGATTGATGAGCTGGATGCCGGTGATATCATCGACGGTTCGATCGACCGTTACGAAGAGCTTCCCGACGCCCGCGTTCTGACGGTTCGTGCCGACAGCATCAGCGAGCTGTTGGGGGTCGATGTTCCCCACGAAGCAATGGTCAAAATCCTCAACAATCTCTGTGTGGAAACCACCCTTGATAACGGCGTCCTGACCTGCAAGGTCCCCTCGTTCCGTGACGATATTGAGGGTCGTGCAGATCTCGCAGAAGAAGTGATGCGTATCTACGGCTACGATCACATCGTCGGTACCCCGATGCGCGGTTCCGTAACCCGCGGCAAAAAGCTCCCCGAGCGCGTAAAGTCCGATAAAATCAAGACACTTCTTTGCGCCAACGGCGTGCAGGAGATCACCACCTATTCGTTTATCGCCTCCAAAGCCATTGATATTCTCGGACTTGCCGAAAACGATCCGCGCCGTCAGGCGGTTGTGATCAAGAATCCGCTCGGCGATGAATATTCCACGATGCGCACGCAGCTTATCACCTCAATGCTGAGTGTGATGGCAACCAACTACAACCGTAAAGCCTCTGCGGTTCGTCTGTTTGAGGTCAGCAAGCTGTTTGTCCCCAAAGCCTTGCCGCTGACCGAACAACCGCTTGAGCTTCCCGCTCTGTCCATCGGACTTTACGGCGAGGGCGAAAGCTTCTTCACACTGAAGGGGCTGCTTGAACAGCTGTTTGCGGCGTTTGAACTCACCGTGTCGTACACGCGTTCGGATGAGCCGTATCTGCACCCCGGTCGTCAGGCAAAGGTGCTCTGCGGCGAAACGGTTATTGCCACCTTCGGTGAACTGCATCCCGATTGTGCAGATACTATCGGCATCGGCACGAAAGCGTATGTGGCTCAGGTTGAGCTGAAAACACTGTTTGAAAACGAAACCTCGCTTGTGCTTTACAAGCCTCTGCCCCGCTTCCCCGCTGTGGAACGCGACCTTGCGCTTCTTTGCGATGCGTCTCTTCCTGCGGCTGACATCGAGACAGCGATCCGCGCAGGCGGCGGAAAACTTCTTGAGGATGTCAGGCTGTTTGATGTGTATCAAGGTGCTCAGATCGAAGCAGGTAAGAAGAGTGTGGCATACAGCCTGTGGTTCCGCAGCAACGAAGGCACTCTGTCCGACGCTGACATTGAGCCCGCCTTGCGTAAAATCTTCAAAAAGCTTGAAGAAATCGGCTGTTCTTTGCGTTCATAAGAAACACTTGCAAAATTCAAAAGAATGCGTTATACTATAATTAATACACAAATATAGTGTGAATAGCGTATTAACAGAACGGAGGATATGCATATGAGTGGTAATACTATGACGTTTTCGCTCGGAGACGATAAGGAGCTCCAGATGAAAACCATCCTGACGGAGGTATACGACGCCCTTCAGGAAAAAGGCTATAACCCCATTAACCAGCTTGTGGGTTATATTCTTTCCGAGGATCCCACCTATATCACTACCCATAAAAACGCTCGCTCTCTTATCCGTAAGGTAGATCGCGACGAGTTGCTTCGTTCGATGGTGCGCTCTTATCTGAACAGCTAACACAGTAATGTTTCCGAAACGAAGCGGCATTCTTTGACTGCCGCTTCGTTTTGTGTGTATTATTCAAGGAGGATTGTTTATGGCCGGCAAAAAAGAGGAATTTCTGATGTATAAAGGCAGACCGCTTGTGCGCTGCGGCAACACCATTTATTACGGTGATCTGTGCGAGAAATGCGTGGTTATGCTTCAGATTCTGACAACCAAAACCGTGAACGGCAAGGAGATTGCCGACAAAATCTCCGTTCAGCTTCTTTCCACCGATGAAGAGCTTCGTATGAAGGACCGCATTCTTAAGAAGAGCGAAAAGATCGGTCTGTACACCGCACTGGACGTTGGTTGCGTGTGGCTGGAGCGTTCTCTGTAAGGAGGAAACCCAATGTCTTTGCAAATTTCACTTTCCGATGAACGACTGATTCCTTTGGGGCGCATCAGTCGGCGCGACAATGCCCTTGCGTTTGACTGGACCGATTCGGGACTTCTTTTCCGCTTTAGCGGAAACCGCATCACTCTGCATTTTGATGCACCCGCATTATCTCAACAGCTGTATATTGTTGCTTGCCTCGACGGTATCACCGGACGGCTTTTGGTTTGTGAAGCATCAACGGATATCACCCTTTGTGCCGACACAGACGGCGAGCATCGCTTTTACTTTGTTCGTTGCAATGAGATCCTGGATGCTGTGCCGATGGTTTTGACAGGTATCACAATCGAAGGCGATCATCCGTCTTTGAAGACCGCTCCGTCCCTTCCCGACCGACGGCTGCTGTTCATCGGCGATTCGATTACCTGCGGCTTCGGCAATCTTGCAAACGACCCTCAGCCGCGTTTCGTTACTGTTGAACAGGACGGTACTCAAACCTATGCCGCTCTTGCCGCAAAGCATTTCGGAGCGCAGGCACACTTTGTTTGCATTTCAGGAAGAGGCATTGCCCGTAACTGCGACAACGCCGATTTACCCCTTATCCCTGATTTCTTTGATCAGACAAGCATTTCCGATCCTTCCCCGTGGGATCACACACAATATCAACCCGATGTGATCGTGATCAACGCGGGAACGAACGACACTGCCGGTGAAGCAGACCCTGTAGATGTGGATATTTTCAAAGCGAAGCTATGCGAATTTGCCACACACCTGTTAACGGTTTATCCGAATTCCAAGCTTTTGTGGTGCTACGGAATGATGGCAACCGACTTGTACGACCCCATTAAAGAGGCCCTCGAAAGCCTGCAGTCGGATCGCGTGGAATTTCTGTTTTTTAAAACGATCTACGCTATGGATAATGAAATCGGCGCTTGCTCTCACCCGAATTTACGTGCACACTACCGCTGTGCGGGAGTATTGATCAATGCGATTTGCCGTTATGTCGGCTGGGATGTATAATTCAAAACGCTTACAGACAGCAACTGTCTGTAAGCGTTTTTTTCACTGTATGGATACACCGTTGTAGTAATATTGCAAAATCTGCTCATATGTCTGTCCGTCCTGTGCCAGTGCGATGGCGCCGCAGGTGCTCATCCCGACTGCGTGTCCTTTACCGTAGACCGTGAATACGATTTCCTCATTTTGCACGGTAACCTCCAATGCCGCTGAAGGCAACGAAAACAATGACTGAATATCATATCCCGTCAACTCTTTGTCACCGACAGTCACACGCAAAACAGTTCCTGCCGATGTCCTCTCCGAAACCGATATCCATCCACTTGGCTCTGACGGCAATGAAAGCTGCAAAGCATCTTCTAACCGTCTCTTAACATCCTGCGTTTTATAGGTGATGACCTGTTTATAAAGCGGAGATGCCGTATCAGCAGGGCTGGCAACCGACTGCAAATACGGCACTTCCGTTCCCAGCAGAACCGCACCGTTTTCCGTTTTGCCGCCGTTGACAGTGTGCGTCAATGCCATAATCGGCTCACCGTTATACAGAATTCTCTGATGCTTCACCTGTTCAAATGCCTGACAGTACGATGTCATAGCACTGTCGAAGGTGTCTCCTAACGTTTTCTTCCAATACTCCTGTGAATATGCTTCGGGAAAAGGTAAACAGGTGCTTTGGTACGGCTCTCCCGTTTGATGCTGATACCAAACCGTCGTAAGGCACGCGAGTGCTTGCGCCTTGATTGCCTCCGACGGTGCATCATATGAGATCTGTGCAACCGTTTCGTACAACGCCAGATCCCATACGTTCATCTCACTGCACTCCTCTGAAGCAGTATGCCTGACCGCAATACAAATATCGCCTTGTATTGCAGATTCGGTGTTCTCTGTGTTACGCAATATCCCAATCGGGAGCGTGCTTGCAATCCAAAACGCAACAACATACAGCCATACCGAACTTTTCAAACTTCTCATCCTTTCTGTTCACTTTTACTTGACATTAGAAGCGGTTCATCCTATAATAACTTATATATGCTCTGAAACGGAGGAGTCTCATTTTGAATTCATCTCAACGTTCCTTTTCGCGCACATCCCTTGAAGATTTATGCGCGGAATTGCAAAAAAATACCACCATTGATGCCTCGCGTAATAAAACCGAAATCAAGCGCGGTCTGAGAAATGCCGACGGAAGCGGCGTTATGGCGGGGTTGACCAAGATTTGTAATGTACACGGCTATGTGATGAACGAGGGCGAAAAAGCCCCCGTTCCCGGTCGTCTGATTTATCGCGGTATCGATATCTATGATCTCGTGGAGGGCTGTCAGTCGGAAAACCGCTTCGGCTTTGAAGAGACGGTCTGGTTGTTGCTGTTCGGCAAATTACCGACAACGGAACAGCTTGCGGGATTTCAGGACTTGCTGTCTTCCTATCGCGATCTGCCCGAGTATTTTGCCGAGGATACCATTCTGAAAGCTCCCTCGCCGAATATTATGAACAAAATGGCACGCGCTGTTTTGACGCTGTATTCCTACGATGATAACCCCGATGACACATCGATGGAAAACACTCTTCAGCAATCCATTCAGCTGATCGCCTCCGTCCCGACCATTATGTCGTATGCGTATCAGGTAAAACGCCGCTATTATGACAACGATGTGATGGTGTTTCATCCCTTTAAAGACGGTTTATCAACATCGGAGTCTATTCTGTACAGCCTTCGTGACGATTCCGCCTACACCCGCGAAGAAGCCTTGTTGTTGGACTTGTGCCTGATGCTTCACGCTGAACACGGCGGCGGCAACAACTCCACATTTACCACGCGCGTTCTCAGCTCGTCGGGTACGGATATCTATTCTGCCATCGGTGCCGCCATCGGCTCACTGAAAGGCCCGCGTCACGGCGGTGCCAACGCCAAGGTTACCGAAATGCAGAATGCTGTCAAGCAAAATGTACGGGATTGGGAGGATGAAGAAGAGGTCGCGGCGTTTTTACGCAAGCTTGCGCGCGGCGAAGCAGGCGATCACAGCGGACTGATCTACGGTATGGGTCACGCCGTATACACCATGTCCGATCCCCGTGCGGTTCTGCTGAAAAAGACGGCCTATCCTTTGGCAGAGAAGCAAGGCTTCGGACCTGAATTCCGTCTTCTTGAGCTCATTGAAAAGCTTTCCCCTGCCATTCTTGCCGAAGAACGCGGCATTGACAAGGCACTGTGTGCCAACGTGGATATGTATTCCGGTCTTGTGTACCGCGCTCTGCGTATCCCGCCCGAACTCTTTACCCCGATTTTTGCGGTTGCCCGTATGGCAGGCTGGTGTGCACACCGTATGGAAGAACTCTACACCTGCCGTCGGATTATCCGTCCCGCATACAAATCGGTTATGCCCGATCAACCCTACATTCCTCTCGATAAACGCTGAAAACAGAAAGGCTGAATTATTTTCATGCAACGCAAAATTGCTTGTTATCTGACTGCCGCTGTCACAGTGGCTTTTATGGTTTTGAGAACCATCGTGTATTGTCACCCCGATGTGCGTATCGGGGTGGTGTCCGTTGAAGATCTTTTAATCGGGATCTCCTTGGCGGCAATGATTGCCATTGCCGTTCTTTGTCACTCCAAAACTGCCTGTGTTGGTGAATTCACCGCTCAGACACAACCGACCATCGGATGGATCGCCACCTTCGGTGGCGCCGTTCTGTTGATGTCTACGGTGCTGGAATGCATTTGCCGTATGTTTCCCTTTATCAACCGGAACGTCTTCAACAGCGCGGTACCGAATCTGTATCTCGTAAACAATGTTGACCGATATACAATGATCTTTTCGATCCTGTTCGGAGTGCTGTCCGGCATCTATCTGATCATTCAGGGCTTCAAGTGGATGTCACGTTCCGTCAATAAGCCTGCCTGGCTGTCGTGGATGAGTCTGTCTCCCGTTCTTTGGATGTGGTTCCGCCTTGCACGCTATGAAATCTCATACGCCAGCACGATCGATATCAGTCACAGCTTTTTTGATTTCGCGGTGCTTGTCACGGGAGCTTTATTCTTCCTTCAGCTTTCCAAAGCTGTCAACGCCGTACAGGATAAACCGAAAAATCTGTTGATCATCTGTGCGCTGTATGCAAGCTTCATTTCCTTCTCGGGAGTACCGCTGATGGTGATCGGATTGATCAAAGGAACCTCCATCACGTCTCTTCTTACAGCGATCGTGGACATTGCAATCGGTTTGCTGAGCTTCTTGGTTGCGGTTTCGCAAATCCATTGCACAAACGCCGCCCCCGCACAAAAGGAAGAGGATGAGGAGGAAGAACAGGAAGAAGTCGCTAAGGAAACCGACGCTTCCTTAGCCTGGGTTACCCCCGCTAAACAGCGCAAGCCGCTGGATCCTCCGTTTTCCATCGACGAAAAGCTTCCCATTCTCGAAGCAGAACCCCAAAAGCCTGCTCAAGAGACTCCCCCTGCTCCCGAAAAGCCCTTAACGGTGGACGATATTTTGGCAGAACTGAATAAAACCGAATAACAAAAACGCTTGCTTACATTCGACGAGATGTAAGCAAGCGTTTTTTAATCAAGCAAGTGAACTGCTGTAACGAATTCACAGAGCTTATGGAACAAATGGCGATCATTTTCAAATGTAATATACTGTTCCGCTTTTGAAAACGGTACCCATCTGACATCGCTGACCTCCGTGAGTTGCGGTGTTTCTTTTCCCGAAATCACGGTAGCGGCAAAGTATACAACATCCTTCAATGTGCGGGGTGCGGGAGAAAATGTAACCATTTCCCGATAACGGGTATCCAGCTTTACAACCAGACCGGTTTCCTCCTGAACCTCACGAAGAGCCGTTTGTTCCTCTGACTCTCCTGCCTCTACGTGTCCCTTCGGGAACGCCCAGTGTCCGCCGTTATGCTTAATCAGTAAAATTTCCGTTTCATCTTTTCCGCGGCGAACAACCAGCGCGCCGCAAGACTTTTCTTTCCGCATATCGTGAACCTCCTTTTTTATAATGAGTATATCACGAAAAGTCTGTGTCGAAAAGTGGTAAAATGAAATTATTTAAAAATATTTTACAGACACAGTTGACAAGGCAAAGCGAAAAGCGGTAAAATATCATTAATTACATTATAAGGAGTGAACGGAATGGACCCGAATAACGGCAGTTCAAAGCCTCCCCGACAATCTGTGTTCGGTATCCTTACCGTCGCTTTGCCGTAGTTGCTTTTGTTCTGCTCCCTGCCACATTCCATTTTGAAGGGAGAGATCCATATGAATCAAGAACAACAATTTGATGCTCTTCTCGAACAAATTCAGGATCTGCTCAACAGCCGCCGCTATTTAGAATTGCGCGATTTGTTTTCCGAGCAGAACCCTGCTGACATCGCCCTGCTTCTTGAGGAGTTGCCCGTGGAAAAGCTTCCTCTTGTTTTCCGCATTCTTCCGAAAGAGGACGCTGCTGAAGTCTTTGCCTATTTTGAAAGCGACGCGCAAGAACAGCTGATCAAAGCGTTCAGTGACCGCGAGCTCAAAGAAGTCCTTGATGAATTATATATTGATGACACCGTTGATCTGATCGAAGAAATGCCCGCAAATGTTGTGCGACGCATTTTAGCAGTCGCACCGCAGGATATGCGAAGCAGTATCAACCAGATCTTGCAATATCCCGACGACAGCGCAGGCAGTATTATGACGACCGAGTTTATCCATCTGCAACGCGATATGACCGTCGAAGATGCGTTTATGCGCATTCGCCGTACAGGTGTTGACAAGGAGACGATCTACACCTGCTACGTCACGGAAAGCGACCGTAAGCTGATCGGTATTGTGACAGTTAAAACTCTTCTGCTCTCCGAGAGTGACGCTCTTATTGAAGAGATAATGGAAGACAACGTGATCAGCGTCACAACACACGAAGACCAGGAATCTACGGCTCAGCTCTTCAACAAATACGACTTTTTGGCATTACCTGTCGTGGATACCGAAAACCGTCTTGTCGGCATCATCACGGTTGATGACGCCATCGATGTTCTTCAGGACGAGGCTACCGAGGACATTGAGAAAATGGCCGGTATCAGTCCCACTGACAAGCCGTATCTGAAAACCAGCACATGGAAAATCTATCTCACCCGTATCCCCTGGTTGACCATTCTGATGCTGACCGCCACCATTTCGGGATACATCATTTCCGCATATGAGAGTGCTCTGATCAGCAGCGGTATGGTAATGCTGACATCCTTTGTGCCGATGCTGATGAATACAGCGGGTAACAGCGGTTCACAGTCCTCTGTTACGGTTACACGCGGCATTTCCATCGGTGAAATTGAATTCTCGGACCTGCTTTCCGTCATCTGGAAAGAATTTCGCGTGTCCCTCCTTTGCGGTATTACGCTGGCAATCGTCAGCTTTTTGAAAATGCTGTTCCTTGACCGCGTAGAGCTCTTGATCGCTTTAGCCATCTCCCTGACCTTGATCGTTGCGGTTCTGTTCGCCAAGGTGATCGGGTGCTCCTTACCGATGCTGGCAAAAAAGATCCATCTTGACCCCGCTGTTATGGCGAGTCCCTTTATTACGACGATCGTCGATGCGTTGACCTTGATCGTCTATTTCAATATTGCGTCATCGATTCTCGGCATCTGACATACAAAACGGCTATTGTGTTCACACAATAGCCGTTTTTTTACAAAAAACCTTTAATCTTGTTTTAAATACTTGAACAAACGGTATTGTGTATGATATAATTACAACGATATGATAAACGGAGGGATCGTATGTCATCCGCTAACGGCAAAAAACCGAAAAAAGACTTGCGCTGGATGCCGCTGGATAACGCCGCAAAGATTTATCCCGCCGCCCGCAATCAGCATTGGAGTAATATATTTCGCTTATCGGCAACGCTTTACGAAACGGTGGATACCGCCGTTTTACAACGTGCACTCAACGTAACTGTCCCCCGCTTCCCTTCCATCGCTGTACGCCTTCGCAGAGGCATCTTCTGGTATTATCTGCAGGAGCTGTCCGCCGCACCGAACATCCGCGAGGAGTATGCGTTCCCGCTCATCCGTATGTCCAAAAAGGAAACGCGGGAATGCGCGTTTCGCGTGATCGTCTATCAGAATCGGATCGCTGTAGAATTCTTTCATTCTCTTACAGACGGAAACGGCGGTTTGATCTTTTTAAAGACATTACTGGCAGAATACCTCGAACAAAAACACGGTATTACGATTCCGGCGGAAAACGGTGTCTTAGACCGTCGAGAAGCACCGAAACCCGAGGAGACGGAGGATTGCTTCCTGAAAGCGGCAGGTCCCATCGGTATGAATCGCCGCGAAAACATATCCTACCGTCTTACAGGTACTCCCGAACACGGCGAACGGACGCACATCACGTGTCTGCGCATTCGTGCCGAAGACATCCGCTCAAAGGCACACGAATACGGCGTAAGCGTTACCGCCTTTCTTTGTGCCGTAACCATTGCCGCTTTACAGAATCTGCAAAATCACGAGGTATCAGAGCCGAAAAAACGTAAACCGATCCGCGTTCTGATCCCCGTGAATCTTCGAAGTCTCTTTCCCAGCGGTACACTTCGGAATTTCGCTTTGTACACAACCCCCGAAATCCTGCCTGCACTCGGACAGTATTCCTTTGAAGAGATCTGCACCATTGTCAAGCACCGTATGGGACTGGAGATCAACCGAAAGCATATGAGTATGAAAATCGCCACCAATGTCCGCGACGAACAGCACTCTTTTGTTCGCGCTATGCCCTTATTTATCAAAAATATCGTTATGAAAGCGGTATTCAATGCAGTCGGTGAGCGCACATCCTCTTTGAGCTTATCCAATCTCGGCGTTGTTCGGTTGCCTGCTGCGATGGATCCGTACGTCGATCGTTTGGACTTTATTCTCGGGGTGCAGGCTACCGCACCGTATAATTGCGGTATCATCACCTATAAGGATCGGATGAACATTCATTTCATCCGCAACATCCGTGAACCGTTTTTGGAAAATGCCTTCTACAACGTGCTGAAAACGATGCATATTCCCGTTGTAGCGGAAAGCAATTGACAAAAAGGAGGAAAACAGATCTATGTATTGTGTTCAATGCGGTGTCAAGCTGGCAGACTCTCAGAAATCCTGTCCGCTTTGCGGCACCGTCGTGTGTCACCCGTCCTTTGACCGATCAAAAGCAGAACCGCTGTTCCCCGAAAATCGCCTTCCTCCGAAGCCGCACCGTTCCTTGGGCGGGACGATCCTCACGACCGTATCCTTTCTGATCGTTTCCGTAACCCTGCTGATCTGTGATCTGAATATTGCGCACAGCGTTACCTGGTCGGGCTATGTTTTGGGTGCACTGCTCATCATATACAACGCCTTTGTACTGCCGTCGTGGTTTCGCAATCCGAATCCCGTGATCTTTGTACCGATTGCCTTTGCCACGGTGGTCGTGTATCTGTTATATATCGATCTGGTGACAAACGGCGACTGGTTTTTGAGCTTTGCTTTCCCCGTTGCAGGAGGAATCGGGCTCGTTGTCACGGCGGTTGTTGCCCTGCTGTATTACGTCAAACGCGGTCAGCTCTTTATCTTCGGCGGTGCATGTATTGCATTGGGTGTGTATTTATTACCGATAGAATTTTTGGCCAAAGCCACCTTTCACGTTTCCCGTTTTATCGGTTGGTCCTTATATCCGATGAATGTTCTGGTTTTATTAGGTGGATTTCTATTGTTTTTGGGAATCTGCCGTCCCGCACGGGAAGCGATGCAACGTCTCTTTTTTATGTAAAACAAAAACGCGTCTGCAATTTGAACATTGCAGATGCGTTTTTTCTAACCAAAATGATGATCGTCCCGGATCAGCATAACAAGAACAGGAACAACGATCAGCTGAAGCACGACCCCGGGTATTGCATAAAGAAAGGCTTCCGCAAAGAAGTACGATAACGTGAACGACGCAGAGGACAAACCGAAGATCAACCAGCTGAACAAACCCCAGGCGATCCGCCCCAAAAGCATAGCAGGAATCATCGATCCGTATACCGCCGCAATATTCCGACGCTTGAAACAAGCATACAGACACGATGCAACCAATGCATACGTTGCCAGCTCCACCGCCATTGCCACTGCATTCGGGAAGAAAACGGGTCGGCTGAACAATACCGAACGAAACAGCGGCAAAACCAGTCCCACCAAAACACTGAGTGTTTTTGAAGAGGTAAACGCACACACAAACACGGGAATATGCATCGGCAACAGCATATTTCCGATGGCAGGGACCTGTCCCGTAACAAACGGTAAAACAATACCGATTGCAAGACATAAAGCGGCAATTATTAAATCCTTTACGGAATGCTTCATCCGCTTACACTTCCTTTAATTCATACTCCCGTGATCCGTAACCGAGTGCCGCCGCTGCTTCAACCGTCAACACACCGTGACGGCTTTCGATCCGCTCAATCAGATGATCGCGGCCGGGATCATTACTGGCATACACGAGATCCAGACAGGCCTGATCGATGGCTACGGGATCATCCGAAACCAGCACACCGATATCGCCCATACACGGATCCTCTGCAACCGCACAGCAATCGCAGTCCACGCTCATATTCTTCATCACGTTGACATACACAAGGTTGCCTTTGAAATACTCCACAACGCTTGAGGCGGCATCCGCCATCGATTCCAGAAACAGATCGTGATCCGCCGTCCAGATTTTTCCGGGTTCGCCCGCGCCGTGAATATACGCTTTTCCGTAAGAGGACGCAACACCGATCGACAGCTGTTTGATAGCGCCGCCGTAGCCACCCATCGGATGCCCCTTAAAGTGAGACAACACTAACATCGCATCGTAATGAGCGATTCCTTTGCCGACATAATTTTCACGAATCACCTTGCCGTTCGGAATAGCGAGCTTCACATCGGGACCCTCAGCATCCAGCAATTCCACGGGAAACTGCGATGTCCAGCCGTGTTCCTCAAACAGACGAAGATGCTTTTCGGTCGTGTTGCGCTCTCCCTCATAAGCCGTGTTGCATTCCACGACCGTACCGCCGACATAATCGATAATCGGCTTCCAGAAGGACGGCTGTAAAAAGTTCTGATTTCCTTTTTCGCCCGAATGCACCTTCACTGCAACCTTGCCCGCAAGCTCCTTGCCGAGCAAACGGTACAGCTCGAGCACCTTTTCAGGGGTGATCGTACGGGAAAAATACACTGTAGGCTTCATTATATTAACCTCCCAATAAAACATCACTGACAAGCATTACACAAAATCCGACAAGCAACGCATACGTCGCACCGCGCTCGTTTCCGTGCGCGTGCGTTTCGGGAATCATTTCGTCGCTGATCACATATAGCATCGTACCGCCTGCAAAGCTGAGTGCAAACGGCAAAATTGCCGTGGAAACGGATACCGCAAAATACCCGATCAATGTACCGATCACTTCCACAAGCCCGGTAGCCGCGGCACACAAAAACGTTTTGGACGGCGATACGCCCGCCGCAAGCATCGGTGCAATGATCACCATACCCTCAGGGATATTCTGCAACGCAATACCGCCCGCAATCAGCAAGCCTCGGGTAGGATCCTCCGTGCCGAAGCCGACACCCGCCGCAATACCCTCGGGCAGATTGTGGATCGCAATCGCCATCACAAACAGCAATACGCGGCTGAGATCGGATTGCTTGTGCGGCTCGATATCCGCACCCACAAAACGGTGAAGATGCGGTACAAGCTTGTCAATAAGATTCAGGCTCAAGGCACCGACAAAAATCCCGACGACCGTAACCGCAATACCGAATCGCCCGCCGTATTCCAATGAAGGAAGGATCAATCCCAAGACTGCGGCGGCAAGCATCACCCCCGCGGCAAACGAAAGGACAATGTCCGAAAACTTATGGGAAAGCGACTTAAAACAAAAGCCGAGCAAAGCACCGATCAACGTTGCGCCGCCCACGCCGAGAGCTGTGAGAAATACCGCTTGCGTAACACATTCTCCTTTCAAGTCAAAATTCCCGCATACCTATCATATGCGGGAATTCACAAATTACAGCACCAGAGAAGGCGCACTGTACACACGTGCCGCCAATTCCTGATTGAGCATATAAAGGCCCTTCGCATCCGACCCGAAAAGCTCCATTTTCGTGATCAGATCGTTGGCATTGGTTTCCTCTTCGCCCTGCTCCTTGACAAACCAATCAAGGAACTGCATCGTGCGGAAATCACGCGCATAATACGCCGCCGCATAGATGTCGTTGATGAGCGAGGTGACATAGATCTCGTGCTCAAGACCGGCTTTCAGAACGGTCATATGCGAATCCAGCACCTTGTCGGGCTTTGCGATCGCCTCGAGCGTCACGGGCATATTTTCGTTCTGCAAATAGGTATAGAACAGCATCGCGTGATCGCGCTCTTCCTGCGCCTGAATATAATACCAGTTTGCAAAGCCGTCAAGACCTGCCGCCTTGAAGTAGTTGGAAAAATCCAGATACAGATACGCCGAATACAATTCTTTGTTGATCTGATCGTTTAACAGCTGATGTACTTTTTCGTTAACCATATTAAGACCCTCCTGATTATTCGGAATGTATGAACAGTATACCATATTCCTGCGAAAATTTCAACACTATAGTTTTCGGTAAACGGTATACCACATCGTCAGAAATGCCGCCAGACCGCCGATCACATTGGAAATCGGTTCTGCCCAGAATACACCCTCTACGCCGAAGCCGACCGCGGGCAACAGCAGCGTAAAGGGTACTACAATGAACACCTTGCGGAGAAGCGAGAAGAAAATCGCCTGCTTTGCTTTTCCGAGTGCCTGAAAGGTGCTTTGACCGGAAAACTGAAATGCCATAAATACAAAGCCGAAAAAGTAAATGTTGAGCATATGGGAACCGATAGAAATAATGAGCGGATCCTCCGAAAACAGACCGATCAGCGCGTTCGGAAGCAGCATCACCGCTACCCACGCAAGCAACGTATACACCGTACCGATCAACGCTGTAAAGCGAATCCCCTCCTTCACACGGTCAGGCTTATCGGCGCCGTAATTGAATCCTAAAACGGGCTGAGCGCCGCTGCTGAGTCCCAAAACGGGAAGCGAGATCATCTCGCGGATCGAACCCAAAACGGTCATAATCCCGACATACAGATCCCCGCCGTACTGCTGAAGCTGGTTGTTACACACGACCTGCACAAGGCTGTTGGTTGCTTGCACCACAAACCCGGGAATGCCCAATGCAACAATGCGCTTGAGACGCTTCCCCGAAATAGGCATATATCGAAGATCCAGCGTGATCGGCACACGGGAGCTGATCAAAAATCCCACGACCAGTGCCATTGAGACTGCTTGACTGACCACCGTTGCCAAGGCGGCACCTCGCACACCCATATCGAACGCGAATATAAACAAGGGATCAAGCGCAATATTGATAACCGCACCGACAACCGTTGCCGTCATACCGATTTTCGGAAATCCCTGCGCATTGATAAATCCGCTCATTCCGGTTGACAGCATCGAAAACAGCGTACCGAACAGATACACCTGCAGATACGCATCCGCATATAAAAGCGATTGCTCCCCCGCACCGAACAGCATCAGGATCGGACGGCGAAACAGATAACATACCGCAAACAGCACAATCGATGATACCGTCTGCATCGTAAAAACGGTATTCAGGATATGTCGCGCTTCCGTGTTGTCATTCTTTCCGCGTGCGATAGAAAACAACGTCGTTCCGCCGGTTGCAAACAGACTTGTAAATGCGGCGATGATAACGATCACGGGAAATGTCACACCGAGCCCTGTCAGTGCCGCATTGCCGACGCTGTCTAAATGTCCGATATATACACGGTCCACCAGATTATACAGCAGCTGAACCGTTTGTGCCAATGTCAACGGCAACGCCTGTGACAAGATCAGTCTTTTGACCGACCCGACCGAAAAATCCTTTGATGCCGACATACGCTCACCTCCCGCACGCAAGAATATATACAGTATAGCAAGCAAAAAGGGTTTTGTAAAGAACAAGTGCTGTTCATTTCTGAACAGCACTTGTCAGATATTACACATTCTCGTTGGCAAAGAACTCTTCGAGCTGTGTACGATCAAGACTCTTGCTTTGAGCCAAAAGATCGGTCAGATGCTCAAGAGCCGTGCGGTGAGAGACGATCATCTCTCTGGTACGGTCATATTGCTTCTGCATCAGTTCCTCTGCTTCCGAAGCCTTCCAGCGGGTAAACAGATGCTCACCCATCGCAAAATCCTCTAAAGCGGCACGGATAATATAACGCGCTTTGGCAATATCTGAGCTGGCACCCGTATTGATTCCTGCCGATTCGCCGTAAACCTCGATCTCAGCAATGCGTCCCGCAAGACAACGGCAAACGATATTCATCAGCTCATCAAAGGTTTGCGTGCCGCGCTCTTTCTCCGTTGCGCTTTCCATAAAACCGCCGAAATCGCCGCGGGATACGATCGTCAGGAATGACGGTGTTGTGCCGCACAAGCGGCAAACAAGCGCGTGACCCGCTTCGTGACACGCCGTCTGACGAACGTGCGCAGGATCCATCTTTTTGATCTCGCCGTAACGGAATTCATCCACCGATTCCATATAATTGGTCTGATTCGGTTCGGCACCGCCGAGTGAGCGAGCATACTGCGCGTTCATCATCTCAAGATCGGCATTGCTCATACCGCCCGTACGGACTGCCATATTGCGCACGATCTTTTCGTGGTTTTCGCCGAAATGGATCCCGTGCTTTTTCAAGCTGAGAAGAAGCAGTTCATAGCGGTCATCGGTATCGGGCAAGGATACATACAGCTTGCGATCAAAGCGACGCACAAATGCCGCATCAAGCACGCGAGGGCCGTCGCCCGCCAGCTCATAGTTGGTCGCCGCGAGGATAAACACAGGTCGCTTCGGATCGGAAACAAAGCCGTCCATTTCCGCAAGGAACGTTGTCAACGCATCCTCGTTATGTGTCGATCCGATCGAACCCGTGCGGGTTCTGGCAATGGCATCCACCTCATCAATGAAGATGATGGACGGTGCATAACGACGCGCCTTACGGAACAGCTCGCGGATATTGCGCTCGGTTTCGCCGACAAGCGATCCGAAGAACGATGTCGCCGACACCGGGAAGAACGTTGCCTCACACTCATTTGCCATCGCCTTTGCCAGCAAGGTTTTACCCGTACCGGGAGGTCCGTAAAGAAGCACGCCCTTGGGCATTGTTTTCCCCTTTGCCGCCATTTCACGGGGGTTGTTCAGCATAGCCGCAAACTCGCGAAGTGTCTCTTTGGCGGTCTTGCAACCGATCACATCGTCGAATCCGAGGTCGTTGTTTTGTCCCTTCTTGGCAATCAGACCTCTGTCCTCCGCGCGGGTCGCCTTCTTCACCTGCAAGCGTTCAAACGATATCGTAACATTGGCAGGATCTTCAATATACTGCGCACAGTTGAAATACAAAAACTTGCCCGCGCGACCGAACCACAGCGTTTTATTGTTGATCAGTGCGCCAAAGGTCAGTTCTTTTAACGATGTTTCAAATTCCGCCCCCTGATCGTCGATCTTCAACACACCGCGGGCACCGCGCGCCATCAGCGTGTCAAACGAACGGATCGCTCCACCCGAGGAATCCAGAATATACACCGGCGTTTCGGGAGAAAACTCGCGGATATAATCAAACATCTGCATACCGACCGAATCAAAATCCTCAACATCGTTGGGGATCACAGCCTGATCCTCACGACCGCAAAGCGGATCGATCAGCACATAGTCGGTCACCGAATAGGCGCGACGCTTGAACTGCTCTCCGTCGGTAAACAGATCAAACACGGTGTTCTGAGCCGCTCCCACACGTTCAAAGACCTGCGCAAACCGATCGCTCAGCACCGCAACACGCATTTGCTCACGGTTGACAAACAGCGTTTGGATCTCATCACCCTTGACCTCGATGCGAATCGTCACGTTCTTCATCTGCTCGACCTTTGAGGAGTCCTTGTGATACAGCTGCATCACGACCTCCTGAAGCTCGCGCACCAGAATATTTCTTGCCAATCCGCGAAGTGAACGCGCATCCGCTGTTCCGCCGCCGTTGTACAGCACAAGTGCCGCAAGCATATCGGAATCGCATTCCACCTTGAGTCCCGACGAGGATTCAAAGAAAGAGATTTGCTTTTCGATTTCGTTTTTGATGATCTCCATCAATGCAAACGGCTCTAAGTGATTGAAAAGGAGAATATGTCCGTTTGCCATACGCGTGGTGATGCATTCGGGGAAATACGGCTCGCGCGTCTGCGGATTGATATCCTTGCGAAGAGCATCCAGAATCACACTGCGCGAAACCCCCGACAGGTCATATACATTGGGATCGTCGTACAGCTCTTTACCGGCATTGGTCGTCATAATGATGATCGTATCACGGAAGGAGACATCCGTATTGGACTTCATATCCTTCAAAGTGCCCGCATCCAGAATCTGCAAGAACAGATGAATCGTGTTCAGGTGGGCTTTTTCAATCTCATCAAAAATGAGAATGCCGTTGGGATGCTGACGGACAAACCCGGTCACCACGTTGGGCTGACCGTGTTCACCGTTAAATTTCATATTGGCAAGATTATCGGAATATTCACTCATATCCACAACCTTTGCCTTACGACCGAGATACTGCTCGCATTGCTTGGCAAGGAAGGTTTTACCGACACCCGAAGGGCCCGTGAACAGGAACGTAGCAAGAGGTGTTACGCGCTTCGGATCCTGAGAGGCGAACATATCACACTCAAAGATCGTCTGCACCACCTCATCCACTGCGTGACGCTGACCCTTAACGCTTTTGAGAAGCCCTTCTTTCATTGCCTTGAGCTTAGCCGCTTTATCGGTAAGAGACTCCGCTTCTTTATCGGTTTTTGCTTTTACGGTCGGGGCGGCAGGCGCTTCGGGCGCTTCGGGGTCTGAAGGTTCACTTTTACCCAGAAGAGCCGCCAGCGCCGCGGCAGTAGCGGCGGAAGCACTCTGCTGTTCAGGAGTCTGAGCAGTGCCGGCACTATCCGTGATCGGAGCATCCCCTTGCTTGATCTGCGGGGGTTGCTGATCCTTTCCTTTGCTTAACAGCGACGCAAGGCTGTCTTCGAGATCCTGCGATTTCTTCTCCTGCACACTGATCTGAACGGTGTTGCGCGCATCCTCTTCGGGAAGAATACCCGCGATCAGCTCATTGACCGCTTTGGTGCATTCCTCAGGCGATACATCCGCGGAGAGCTCAAACGTGTGAATATGTATCCCGTCAGAGCTGTGACGGATGTCTTTTGCCCCCATCTTTTCTGACAAAGACTGGAAGAACACCTCCCATATTTCGCGATCATTTTTGATTTTGTACTTTGTGGTGACGTCCGACGAACGGAACGTAACAGAAATCGTATATTTTTTCATAACAAACCTCCTATTTGAAGTCTTAATTCCAATTGCACAAACAAGGTCGGAAATCATCGACCGAATATGTATAATTTTACCGCATTGCCGTCGTTATGTCAACCGATTCTTATCAATTTCGACAGATTCACCCCCACCTGAGCGGCGGTGATTGACAGCTTCTTGTCAAAGCATTATAATAATAACAATCCATTTTAAAGAGGAGACACACGTTTATGCTTCTGATTTCTTCCGCTGTTCCTCAATACAAAGCCAACCTGCACTGTCACTCGACGCGTTCCGACGGCCGTCTCTCTCCTATCGAGCTGAAGACGATGTACAAAGAACGCGGCTATGCCGTTCTGGCGATCACCGATCACGAATCACCTGAAAATCATTCCTCGCTCAATGAGGAGAATTTCCTGATGCTGACAGGCTATGAGGCATACATCCGCACAAACCCCGATTGCCGTTACGATGTATTCGCGCCCGAGATCCACCTGAATCTGTTTGCAAGGCAGGCGGATAACGAGACGCTTATCTGCTACAACCCTGCCTGCTGTAAATACCTGAGTCCCGAAGAACAGCAGGCTCTTGCCAAGGCAGGCACACAGGAGACCAGATCCTACACCGCTGACTATATCAACACCTTTATCCGAACCGCCAACGAAAACGGCTATCTCGTCGCCTATAATCATCCCGTCTGGTCGATGGAGGATGAAAGCCGTATTCTGCACTATGAGGGTATTTTCAGCATGGAAATGGTCAACGGCAACAGCTATTCCCTGAACCGCCTGGAATACAACGGTGCTCTCTACGATAAACTGATCCGTAACCGAAAGCGCTGGTTCGTCCACGCCGCGGACGACAATCACAATCAATTTCCGATTGACCATCCGCAGAACGATTCCTTTCGCGCCTTTACCATGATTCTTGCGGATCGTCTTGACTACGATCACATCATAAGCGCTATGGAGCACGGCGAAATGTACGCCTCCACAGGTCCTCTTATCCGCGAGCTGTCATACGAAAATGACATCATCCACGTGGAGTGCTCTCCCGCCGCATCTGTCTACTGCTATTTCGGCAGTAAACATCCCTCCTCTGTACACGCGATGAACGAAGAACAGCTCACCTGTGCGGATTTTTCTCTTCACCCGAACGCCGCCTACATCCGCATAACGGTTGTTGACCGAAACGGCAACACCGCCGATACGCGAGCCTACTATCGGGACGAGCTTATAAAATAACCGCAACGCAAAAGCCGCAAGCGCCAAGACGCTTGCGGCTTTTGTTTTAAATATCGTTTCGGATAACATCCTCATATGTTTCGCCTTTTACAACCACGCGTGAACCGCCGTTGCCTACCATAACCACTGCAGGATTCGGCAATCGGTTATAGTGGGATGCCATAGAATAGTTGTAAGCACCCGTGGCAAGCACTGCCAGAATATCCTCTTCCTCAGCTTGCTGAAGCGGTGTGTGCTCCTGCAACAGATCGCCGCTCTCACAGCAACGCCCCGCGATCGTAACCACCGTATCGGCGGGCTGATCGGCTTTGTTGGCGATCACCGCCGTGTATTCCGCCTGATACAAGGCATAACGCGGGTTGTCCGCCATACCGCCGTCAACGCTGACATAGGTTCTCACATCGGGAATATGCTTCACACCGCCGACCGTGTACAAGGTAATGCCTGCGGATGCCACAACCGAGCGACCCGGTTCAATGTAAATATGCGGAACGGGATATGAAAGTTGCTCGCAAACAGCGTGAAGAGCGTTTGAGGCGCGTTTCATATAGTCACCGATCGCCAAGGGACGGTCGTTTTTCGTGTAACGGATACCAAATCCGCCGCCGACATCGAGCTCCATCAAGGTGACTCCGTAACGTGAACGGATATTGTCCATAAACGACAGCATCACCTGCGCGGCGTGTTCAAACGGCTTCTCGTCAAAAATCTGAGAACCGATATGACAATGCAACCCTTTCAGCTCAATGTTGTCCAGTGACAACGCCTGTCCGACTTCTTCAAGAGCTTCACCGTTTTCCAATGTAAACCCAAACTTGGAATCCAGCTGTCCCGTTTTGACAAAATCGTGTGTGTGTGCATCGATACCGGGGGTGATCCGCATAAATACAGCGGCAGTTTTGCCAAGCTGTACTGCTACGCGCGAAATACGGCGCAAATCCGCAGGATTGTCCGCCACGAGACGTCCGACACCGCTTTCCAGCGCAAAGCGAATTTCCGCATCCGTCTTGTTGTTGCCGTGAAACAGAATATGCTCTGCGGGAAATCCGACGCTGAGTGCCGTATACAGCTCACCGCCTGACACGACATCCACATAGCACTGTTCATCCTTAACAATGCGGTACATTTCCTTGAAGGAGCAGGCTTTACTGGCAAATGCCACCGTACCGCCGTTCGGATAGCAGACTTCCATCGATTCGCGAAAATCACGCAATGCTCCGCGGATCGTCACTTCATCCATTACATACAACGGTGTACCGTAGGTTGCGGCAAGCGACACCGTATCACACCCGCCGATCGTCAGATGCCCTTGCTCATTCACCGATAAGCAAGACGCAATATCGTGAGGATTCATTATATTACACCTCATTTACATCATCATTACAGACCTCTTCAATGATCTGCAAAAGCTCTGCCGCACCCTCTCCGTTTTCCGCAGAAAACGGGATCGTCAGCATTCCTTCGTAATCGGCAAGCTCCGCAGCAAGCTCCTGCTCACGACGCAGTCGCTCCCCTTTTTTGAGCTTATCCGCTTTCGTAAAGACCACCAAAAACGGCAATTCGTTATCGACAAGATAATCGAGCATCATATAATCGTCCTTCGTCGGTTTATGACGCATATCAATCAGCTGGATCACCAGACGCATATCGCGATCTCCTGCAAAATACTCACCGATCAGATCGCTCCAGCGTTTTTTCTCCGCTTGCGACACCTTCGCATATCCGTAGCCGGGAAGATCCACAAGACGCAGCGTATCCAGCTTATAAAAATTGATGGTAGCCGTCTTGCCCGGTGTAGCACTTGTACGTGCAAGGGCTTTTCGACCTAAAATACGGTTAATCAACGAGGATTTTCCGACATTGGAATGCCCCGAAATCGCAATCTCAGGCATTGTGGACTCGGGAAGCTGAGAGGACAGTCCCGCCGCCGCTTCAAACACAGCCGAGTGTACATTCAACATAAGTCAATTCACCGCCTTCAGATCGAGACTCAGGTCATCGGAAGCGCCGAGGGAGATACCGCTCCGGCACTTATCGGAATGCGATCCGCTTTTGCGGGCATTGCCGAAACAAATGCCGCTCGGATCACATCGTCCATATGGGAAACGGGAACGATCTGCAGTCCGTTTCTGACCGCCTCGTCCACCTTCTCAAGATCGGAAACATTATCCTTGGGGATCAAAACGGTCTTCATCCCGTTGGCATACGCCGCCATCAGTTTTTCCTTTAATCCGCCGATGGGCAAAACCTTCCCGCGCAACGACAGCTCACCCGTCATTGCAAGGGTTCCGCGCACCTGTACGCCGCTCAGAGCAGACAGCACTGCCGTTGCCATGGCGGCACCTGCCGAAGGACCGTCCTTGGGCACTGCCCCCTCGGGAGCGTGCAGATGGATATCGGTCGTACGATAAAAATCAACGGGCAACTGCCATTCCCGTGCGCGGGAACGGACATAGCTGATCGCCAAATGAGCGGATTCCTTCATCACATCACCGAGGGATCCCGTCAGTTCAATCTTACCCGTGCCATCCAGCACCGCTACTTCGATCGGCAACATTTCACCGCCGACGCTCGTCCACGCAAGTCCGTTGACAACGCCCACAAGATCCTCGTGCTTCTCGTCGTCGGGCTTATATTTTACGGCACCGAGGAACACGGAGAGATCCTTCACGCTCACTGTTGTAGCACCCTCTAAAATCTGCTTTGCCGCACGGCGGCAAATTTTCGCTAACAGACGCTCTAACTGACGGACGCCCGCTTCTCGGGTATATCCCGCGATCACGGCACGAAGCTGTTTATCGGAAATACGAAGCTGCTTGGATGTCAGACCGTTTTCTTTCAGCTGTTTCTTCAACAGGTGCTTTTTCGCGATGTGGAATTTTTCTTCCGCGGTGTAGCTGTCAAGCGTCAGCACATCCATACGGTCGTACAACGGCCGCGGAATCGCGCCGCCGTCATTCGCCGTTGTCACAAACATCACCTGCGACAGATCAAACGGCAATTCCACGTAGTGATCGACAAAGGCGTGATTCTGTTCCGCGTCAAGAACCTCCAAAAGTGCCGAAGAGGGATCTCCGCGAAAATCGTTGCCCATTTTGTCGATCTCATCCAGCAGGATCAGCGGATTCGCCGTTCCCGCTTGCTTGACAGCCGTCATAATACGCCCCATCATGGCACCGATATAGGTTTTACGGTGTCCGCGGATATCGGATTCATCGCGGACGCCGCCAAGGGACACACGCACATACTTGCGCCCGGTCGCCTCGGCAATCGATCTGGCAATAGAAGTTTTGCCGACACCGGGAGGGCCGACAAGGCAGATCACCTGCGCAGAGCGGGAATCACTCAGATGACGCACCGCCATCCACTCCAAAATACGCTCCTTGACATCCTTCATACCGTAATGATCGCGGTCAAGAATAACAGCCGCTTGCGCCAAATCGGTTTTATCCGCGGAATACACACCCCACGGGAGCTCCAAAATATTATCCAGATAATTGCGGACAACCGTTGCTTCGTGCGATCCGAGAGGCATTTTGGAGAGCTTTGACACCTCTTTGAGGAGCTTCTCACGCCCCTCCTCCGTAAGCTGACAAGCCGCAATACGGGTGCGGTATTCTTCCGCTTCTTCTAAGGGACTTTCGCTTTCGCCGAGTTCTTCGGCGATGGCTTTCATCTGCTCACGCAGATAATATTCCTTTTGATTCTGCTCGACCTGCTCCTGCACACGCTCCTGAATGGATTGCTCCAGCGTCAGGATGGAGTTTTCTCGCTCAAGAATGACAAGAAGCTCTTCGCACCGCTTGGCGACGGGAAGGGTTCTCAGAATATGCTGTTTATCCTCAACAGGAAGTGTCAAACCCGATGCAATCGTATCACAAAGCTCCGAGGCATCATCCGTCGTATGGATGCGCATCTCCAGCTCTCCCGAAACAGTCGTCAGACGGGAATACGCTGTCATACGGGAACGTAACTCGCGAACATAGGCGCGTTCCTTAAGAACGCCTGCGATGTCGGTTTCGGGACAGCGCACAAGCTGTGCCTCCAAATACGGTTCGGTTTGCGTAATGTGAAGAAGACGTGCACGGTACAATCCTTCTACCATAACACGTAACGTATCGCCCTGAGAACGGAGAACCTGACAGACTCTCGCCACAACGCCGACGGTGTACAGCTGATGCTTAGCAGTCGGATCATCCACCGCCACATCCCGTTGAGTCACCAGGAAAATAATTTGATCGTGTTGCATACATTCGCCGATCGCGGCAATGGATTTCATACGACCGACATCAAAATGAACGGAATTATCCGGAAACACCACCAGTCCTCTCAACGCCAGGAGCGGCAGTGTTTCAATTTCAAATTCACGTTTACGGATAACCATAGGAAACCTCCAAGGTAAAAATGCGTAAATCGGACGGCACATTTCAAACAAGCAGAAATGACCGTCCGATTAATACTGTTGTTTCAAAAAAGTTACGCTGTCACTTTTTTCTTTTGAGTGCGGGCTTTTGTCGCCGTTTTCAAGCGCGAGGGTTTACGCTCGGGGTTGAACGTAAGCTCAGGTTCTCCCCCATTTTCGACCGTTTCCTTCGTGATTACAACTTTCTCGATCGTAGGATCGGACGGTACCGTAAACATCAGCTTTGTCAGAAGCGACTCCATAACCGAGCGAAGTCCGCGTGCTCCGGTGTTCATATCGATGGTTTTGCGCACGATCGCTTTCAAAGCATCGTTTGTGAACTCCAGCGTCACGCCGTCAAGCTCGAACAGACGAATATATTGCTTCAAAAGGGAGTTTTTCGGCTCCACAAGAATGCGGACAAGCGCATCGGTATCCAGTGCCTGAAGCGCCGTTACGATCGGCATACGTCCGACCAGCTCGGGAATCAGACCGTATTTGATCAGATCCTGCGGAATCACCTGAGAATACAGCTGGCTGAGATCCATATTTTTTTTGGAATGGACATCGTTGCCGAAGCCGAGAGAGCCGGACGACACACGGCGTTCCACAATGCGGTCGATGCCGTCAAACGCACCGCCTAAAATAAACAGGATATTGGAGGTATCGATCTGGATAAAATCCTGTTGCGGATGCTTGCGTCCGCCTCCAGGCGGTACATTCGCCACCGTTCCCTCCACAATTTTCAAAAGTGCCTGCTGAACACCTTCGCCGCTTACGTCGCGCGTGATGGACGGATTCTCACTGCGACGGGCAATTTTATCAATTTCATCAATATAGATGATACCGCGCTCCGCACGCTGAACGCTTCCGCCGGAAGCCTGGATCAGGCGAAGGAGAATGTTTTCCACGTCCTCGCCCACGTAACCCGCTTCGGTAAGCGTTGTCGCGTCGGTAATGGCAAACGGAACATCCAGAATACGGGCGAGCGTTTGCGCCAAAGCGGTTTTTCCGACGCCCGTAGGGCCAAGCAACAGCACATTACTCTTGCCGAATTCCATATCGGATTCTTTGCCAAAGTAAATGCGTTTATAATGATTGTACACAGCAACCGACAACGTAATTTTTGCCTGTTCCTGACCGACAACATATTCATCGAGACCTTTCTTGATCTCACGCGGTGTCGGAAGATAAGGCGGTGCGTCCTCGTTCTTTTCACGCTTGGGGCGCGGAGTTTCACCGATGCTTTCACTCAGGATGCTCTCGCACAAGGAAACACATTCGTTGCAAATGTAAACACCCGGACCCGCGATCAACTGGACGACCTCGGACTGCGACTTACCGCAAAAAGAGCAGAAAATATCGTCGTTTTTCGGCATCGTTCATAAACCTCGTTTCACATGGTTTTACACGGTCGGTCAGGCGCGTTTGGCAATAACCTGATCGATCAGGCCGTACTCCATTGCCGCCTGTGCACTCATATAGTTGTCACGATCGGTGTCGCGCTCGATCACGTCAAGCGGCTGACCTGTCATCTCGGACAACATCTGATTCATCTTGCCGCGGATGTACAGAATGTGATCGGCGTGGATTTTAATGTCGCTCGCCTGACCCTGTGCACCGCCCAAGGGCTGATGAATCATAATCTCACTGTTGGGAAGTGCATAACGCTTACCCTTTGCACCCGCCGCAAGAAGAAACGCGCCCATACTTGCCGCCATGCCGATGCAAGTGGTGCAAACGTCGCACTTGACAAACTGCATCGTATCGTAAATGGCCATACCCGAAGTGACCGAACCGCCGGGACTGTTGATATACAGATGGATATCTTTGTCGGGGTCCTGACCTTCCAAAAACAGAAGCTGTGCCACAACGAGCGACGCTGTTGCATCGTTGACCTGATCGGACAACAAAATGATGCGGTCGTTCAAAAGACGCGAGAAAATGTCATAAGAACGCTCACCGTGGCTGGTTTGCTCTACGACATACGGAATAAAACTGCTCATCAAAGCCACCCTTTCTTCTGTACTTAATCAAGTATTGGTCAATCAAACGGTTTTAGTCAGAAACTTATTCCTCGGTGATGACAGCCGCGTCCTTGATCACCTGCAGAGCCTTGTCAACGGCAATGTCACGGGACAGATCCGCCGCGGGAACAAAGTTCTTGATCTGCTCCACATCCATTTTGTAGAGCTCGGACATTTTGGTGTACTCAGCCTCAAGATCCTCTTCGGTCACCTCAATACCTTCCGCCTTAACAACAGCTTCGAGAGCAAGACGCACACGCACCTGACGCTCCGCCTGCTCGCGGAAGCCTTCCTCGAAGGTCTCCATATCCATACCGGTATATTTGAAGTAGGTTTCCAGATCCAGTCCCTGCGACTGCAGACGGTAAGCAAAATCACGCACGTGATCCTGCACGCGGTTCTTGATCATCGCCTCGGGGATCTCCGCCTGCATACCGTCTGCAAGCTGATCGAGAAGCGCGGTTTCAAACGCATCCTCAGCCGCTTTCTCGTTCGCCTTGGTCAAACGGTCCTTGATGTCCGCCTTGAGCTCTTCGAGAGTATCGAATTCACTGCAATCCTTGGCAAAATCGTCGTCAAGAACGGGCAGCTCCTTCACCTTGATCTCATGCAGCTTGCACTTAAAGACCGCTTCCTTGCCCGCAAGCTCTTCCGCCTGATAATCCTCAGGGAAGGTCACGACAACATCAAATTCCTCGTCGATGGATTTGCCGACGATCTGCTCCTCAAAGCCGGGGATAAACTGGCCCGAGCCGAGAACGAGAGAATACTTCTCTGCCTTGCCGCCGTCAAACGCAACCTCATCCACAAAGCCTTCGAAATCAAACACAACGGTGTCACCGTCCGCAGCGGCACGGTCTTCCACCGTCACCATACGGGAGTTGCGCTCCTGAAGCTTGGTCAGCTCAGCGGCGATATCCTCATCGGTGACTTCCTTGACAGCCTTGGGAGCCTTCAGACCCTTGTACTCGCCGAGGGTCACTTCGGGCTTCACGGTGATAACAGCCTTGAACACAAGACCTTCCTTGCCGACAGACACGACATCCAGATCGATTTTATCCTCAACATACTCGTAGCCGGACTCTTTGATCGCCTCGTCGAGTGCTTCGGGATACACATCGTTCATAGCCTCGTCATAGAACACGCCTTCGCCGTACAGCTTCTCCACGAGATGACGGGGAGCCTTACCTTTACGGAAGCCGGGAACATTCAGTTTGCCGATGTTCTTTTTATACGCCTTGGCAACCGCCGCCTCGAACGCCTCTGCGCCGACCTCGATCTCGAGTTCCACGCGACCGTTTTCCAATTTTGTTGCTGCTTTTAAACTCATTTTAAGTTCCTCCTAACACTGATATGAGACGCTATTCCACCCCATATACACAATGATAATCGATTATAGCACACTATAATAAAATTTGCCAGTGTTTTTTTGAAAAAAATCAAGAAATTTTCAAAAAAAGAGCCATTCCTCAAAGAATGAGAAATGGCTTAAATTGCAACGCATCACCCGAGATCAGCTTCAGCGAAATACCGTCAACGATCCCGTTGGTCGCTTTCTGAATCGCGGCTCGTCCGTGGATATGTCCGTAATAACACACCGTCACACCGAGAGCCTTTAACGCATCGAACATCTCCCGGCACATCGTGCCCGCATAAAACGGCGGATAATGCAAAAACACGACCGGCTGTAACCCACGTTCGAGAGCCGCGGTCACGGACATTTGCAGACGACCGATTTCGCGGTTGAGAATTTTTTTGTCCGCATCTGCCTCCGCATCGTAAAACCATCCGCGCGTACCGCAAACGGCTCGTCCGTCTCCCAGAGGATAGCAATCGTTGTGAACGATCGTCAGCGTATGAAGCTGATGCTCATCAAAAAACGCATCCATTTTGCGGCGGGTCTCCCACCAATAGTCGTGGTTGCCTTTCAACAGCAATTTTCGTCCCGGAAGCGCATCTAAAAACTGAAAATCCGCAAGAGCCTGCCTGAGCGACATTCCCCACGAAACGTCCCCCGCGATCACCACCACATCGTTATCGGTGATCTGCTCAAGCCACTGCTCCTTCAGCCGATCCACATAGCCGTGCCAGCCGGGAAAAACATCCATCGGCTTATCGCAACCGAGGGAAAGATGCAAATCAGCAATGGCAAACAGCGCCATACTTGCACCCTCCCCTCGTTTACAGATTCCTATTTATTGAATGCCGAGCAGATCGTACACGACCTGCTGCATATTCTCCTTATCGCACACACCGGTAAAGCGCGGCGTACGACCGCGCAGACAGCTCAGCGGTGAAGGAACCGCTTCACCGGTCGCGGTGTTGAGTGCCTCGACCTTTTCGAACTCATCCAGTGCCGATACATCCGCACCCAGAGCAGTCAGCACGCTCGAGGAGAACTTATACGGATTAGCGGTCGAAGCGATCACCGTCGGCGTGGTATCGCCCGTGTCGCGCAGATATTCCTCGCACACGTGAACCGCGACCGCCGTATGCGTATCGCAGAGGTATCCGTATGTCTCAAAAATATTGCGGATGGTGGCGGCGGTTTGTTCGTCGTCACAGCAGCCGCCGACAAACGATTCCTCGATTGCCGCTTTCACGGTATCCGAAACCGTGTAGCTGCCATCCTTGGAAAGCGCCGACATCCACTCGCGGATCTCCGCATCATCGCGCCCCGACAGCTCATAAAGCAAACGCTCTAAGTTCGACGAAATCAGAATATCCATCGACGGCGAGGTCGTCGTAAAGAACGCACGGTTGCGGTCATAGGTGCCGCTGTTGATAAAATCGGTCAGCACGCGGTTTTTGTTGGAAGCGCAGATCAGCTTCGCGATCGGCAGACCCATCTTCTTGGCATAATATGCCGCCAGGATGTTGCCGAAGTTACCCGTCGGTACCACCACATTCATCGGTTCACCGTTCTTCAGCGTGCCGTTTTTCAGCAGGTCGCAGTATGCCGAAACATAGTACACGATCTGCGGCACAAGGCGACCCCAGTTGATGGAGTTGGCGCTCGAGAACATCATACCGTTTTGAGCAAGCATATCGGCAACGGCAGGATCGGTGAAGATGGTCTTGACACCCGTCTGGGCATCGTCAAAGTTACCGCGGATGGCGCAGACCGACACGTTTTCGCCCTCCTGCGTCACCATCTGAAGCTTCTGCATCGGGCTGACACCGTCTTCGGGATAGAACACCAGAATGCGCGTATGAGGTGCATCGCGGAAGCCTTCAAGTGCCGCTTTTCCCGTGTCGCCCGAGGTCGCCACAAGAATGACGATTTCTTTGCCGTCCGAGGTTTTCTCAGCCGAAACGCGCATCAGGTGCGGCAGAATCTGCAGTGCCATATCCTTAAACGCGCATGTCGGACCGTGCCACAGCTCAAGGATATGCGTGTTATCATGAAGCGTGCGCAACGGCGCAATAGCGGGATCGCGGAAGCGCTCAAGAGAATACGCGGCCTCGGCGCACGCCTTGACCTCCTCCTGCGTAAAATCGGTCAGATATTTGGAAAGCACATAGGTTGCGCGCTCCACATACGAGCAATTCACCAAAGAGTCAATCTCCTGTGCCGACAGCGGCGGGAACGATTCGGGGACAAACAGTCCTCCGTCTTTGGAAATACCCTGCGTGATGGCACGTGCGGCAGTTACACAGACAGCATTGTCTCGTGTGCTATGATATTGCATAAAAAACGACCTCCTGAAAAAGTTACGTCCCTATTCTAATACATTTCTCTCGGCTTGTCAAAGATTTCGTAAAAAAAGCTAAGGAATTTTCGTAAAAAAGAGCATCTACCAATGCTTGTGCATACCCTTTGGACAGCAACCGGTCATACAAACGCACGGCGACCTCCACCCCGTGCCAGGTTTTCGGAACGGGTGTGCCGTCCAGATCCATACCGAGTGCCACTGTGTTTTCGCCGTCAAGCTCAAGGTATTTCACAAAATGTCGCTCAAACTGCTCAAAGCTGTGACATCCCAGATGCTCCTTGCAGAGATTGAGCCCCACCAGACCGCCGCTGTCGCGGACAGCACGGAACTGATCATCGGTCAGATTGCGCGGATGAGCATGCACCGCCATAGAATCGGAATGAGATGCGAGCATCGGCAAGCCCTGCGACAGCTTTGCCACATCCCAAAACCCTGCTTCATTCAAATGCGAAACATCGGGATAGATGCCATATCGGAGCATTTCCGCGACCGCCGCTTTGCCGAATACCGTCAGCCCTTCGGTCTTCCCCGACAACGCCCCGTGCCCAAGGCGATTACTGCCGTTCCAGGTAACCGTGATATACTTTACGCCCATCGATGCAAGAACAGCGATCCTTGAAAGATCGTCACCGATCGCTTTTCCGTTCTCAACTGCCAACACGATACCGTGCGGCTTCTCGTAAAAGTCCTCATCGCACTTAAAAATCGGCACCGACTGTCCGTCGATAAAGGAAAAGACACGCAGAGCATAACTCCACGCATCCTCCTCATTCATATCATCGGGGATATACACAGCCGTCGCCTGAACAGACGACGAAAACAGCTTCGAGGCGCGTAAAAAATCCCAATCCAGCGAATTGGATACCAGAGATACCCCCTGCTTTTCACACTCCGTTGCCGTGTCACAATGCAAATCAAAAAGCTTCATGAAGATCGCCTGCCTCATACGCACTGATCAGATGATCGATCTGTAAGGGAATCATCGGATCTGCATCCGACACCCAAACCTCCACTACATCAAACCGCGGTTGCAGATTGGAGGGATATGCACGCAAATACACCGCCGCCGTGCGAAGGATCTTGTGTTGCTTATCCGCTGTCACCGCTTCGCGGGGCAGGATCATCGACCCTTCCGAGCGTGCTTTGACCTCTACAAACACAATATATCGTCCGTCCACCGCAATTATGTCAATCTCACCGAAGCGGGAATGATAATTCGATGAGAGGATCGTATATCCCTTTGACCGTAAAAAACGAGCGGCGAGCACCTCGCCCGCCAAGCCCTTGGTTGTTGTATGCATCCGACTCACCCTTCCTGCTTTGCAAGAAGCTTTTTCAAAAAGCTAAGGCGATGACACGGCAACACACCGTGCTTAAGAATCGCCTCACAATGCACCTTTGTGCCGTATCCCTTGTGCGCCGCAAAGCCGTATTGCGGGTACTGCGCATCCAGCTCATACATCAGGCGGTCACGGCTGACTTTTGCCAAAACGGATGCCGCGGCAACCGAAGCCGACAGCGCATCGCCTTTGATAAGCGGCTGTGCGGATGACGGCAGAGACGGCGGCAGTTTATCACCGTCCACAAGAATATGATCGGGACGCACCCCGAGTCCGTCCACCGCACGCTTCATTGCAAGAAAGGTTGCCTGCAAGATATTATATTCCTCGATTTCTTCCACCGTTGCAAATGCGATGCTGTACGCGATTGCATTTTCGCAGATGATCGGAAAGAGCTTTTCGCGCTTCTTTTCCGTCAGCTTTTTGGAATCGTTCAAGCCATCAAGCTCGAAATCGGGCGGTAAAATCACCGCCGCCGCACACACAGGGCCTGCAAAAGGACCTCTGCCTGCCTCATCCACACCGCAAAGAAGAAAGGCTTCACTTGTGCGGAACTGACGGTCAAACTCCACATTCTCCATCATCGGAAATCACCCCTTTACAGGCGGATGCTCCAACGTGATCCGTCCGCATTTACCTGCACGGTATTCGTCAAGAATCATATTGGCGGCACGGGTCGTGTCCACCTCACCGCGGGAAATCAGCATGCCGCGTTTGCGCCCGACAAGCTCAAGAAGCTCATACCCCATTTCGGGAAGAGGCTCTTCCAGCTTATAGCGTTCGAGCAGAAAAGAACGGTAATGCGCCGCTAACAGCGACAGCAGGTCACACGCAAGCTCTTCACAGTCAAGGATCTGATCGCGGATAGCACCCGTAAACGCTAAGCGAAGTGCCACTTCCTGATCCTCGAATTTCGGCCACAGAACACCGGGCGTATCCAGAAGCTGGGCTCCCGATTTCAGGGTAAACCACTGATTGCCGCGGGTCACACCGGGGCGGTCTTCGGTCTTGGCACTGCTGCTTTTCGCCATACGGTTGATAAATGTCGATTTTCCGACGTTCGGAATGCCGACAACCATCGCGCGAACAGGTCGTCCGACCATTCCCTTCTGTCGCCATTTTTCTTTTTGCTCGGCAAGGGCTTCGTTGAGAATTGTATCCAGCTTTTGCAACCCTTTGCCGGTTTTACAATCGGCAGGCAGGACATAATACCCTTGCTTTTGAAAATAGGCGATCCACTTGGTCGTGGCGGCATCATCCGCCATATCCGCCTTATTCATAATCAGCAGACGCGGTTTTCCCGCCGCAAGCGAATCCAGCTCGGGATTGCGGCTGCTTTGCGGAATACGGGCATCGATCACCTCAATGACCATATCCACAAGAGACAGGCTTTCCTTCAGCTTTCGGCGGGTCTTCGCCATATGTCCCGGGAACCACTGGATCGGTTTGGAATGTTCCATAATTCTTCCTCTTATTCCATATTGTCATAAATGCCGCCGAACGATTCCGCCGGAAGGAAGCGCCATACCGCTTTACCGACAATATCGTCCACGCTCACACATCCGACCGATTCCTTACGGCTGTCGTAAGAATTGTTACGATGATCGCCCATAACAAACACGTGTCCCTCAGGAACGGTCACAGGCGCTTTCATATCGTATATAAGGTTATCGTAGTGAACGTACGGTTCATTGAGCACCTTATCATTCAGAAAGACCTCGTGCGTGACGGGATCAATATATATCGTGTCGTTTTCCTTGGCGATCACACGTTTGATGAGCGGGGTATTCCCCTCGCGGCTGATCACGACAATATCGCCGTAATCAGGCGTGTAAAAGGCTTTAACAAGAATGAGATTATCGCCGTGAATGAGCGTATCGTTCATTGAATCACCGTCAACCGCAACAACGCGGATAAAAAACGCAAACAGCACCGCCACCATCACCAAGGCAAATACCGCAATTTCAACGAAATCCAAAACATTTTCAAACCACGAGGGTTTCTTTGTCTTCTGAGCAGACTCTGCGTTCATATCGTTATCCCTCCGTTATATTCCGCAAATAATCCAAGATTAGTAACAGTATAGCATATCCGTACGCAATTGAAAAGAGTAGATTTTATAATTTTTTTAAAATAAAAAGAGGGATGATTCCTCATCCCTCTTTTTGTTCGTGACATTACAGACGCTCTTTAACCTTCGCAGCCTTACCCACGCGATCACGCAGATAGTACAGCTTGCTGCGGCGAACCTTACCGCGGCGAACGATCTTCACCGAATCCACGTTCGGGGAATGCAGCGGGAACACACGCTCCACACCGACACCGTAGGAAACACGGCGAACGGTAAAGGTCTCGGCAACACCGCTACCGCGCTTGGCGATAACCGTACCCTCGAAAGCCTGAAGTCTTTCGTTGTTGCCCTCGCGAATTCTCACTTCGACGCGGATCGTATCACCGATGTCGAAAGAAGGAGCATTCTCCTTCAGGCTGTCAGCGCTCATCATTTTCAATGCATCCATGGTTTTTCCTCCTGATTCTGTCAGACATTCATGCCCGTCGGCAAACGCCGAAGCAGAGGACTGTCCGCTTTCATGTCTTGCTTACGCTTGGCAATCATCCCCAATGCGGCGTCTCACAGCCGCACGGATACCAAATACCGATATACTATAGCACAACACTTATCAAAATGCAAGTGTTTTTTTGAAATTTATGAAAAAATTTCTCCATCCTCTGTCAACACCGTTAAACGGGTCACATCCGCTGTATATTCCTCTCCCAAAACCGCTGTCAGAAGCAACGACGGATTGATCGCCTGATCGCTTCCCGTAGGCAGTGTAACCAGACACACGCACTGTCCATCGGCAAGTGACAGCTCAACATCGGACACGGACGGTTTGATATCAATGGTCTTAAAGGTTTTCTTTTTGGTGCGTTTTTGCACCTCGATCGTCTCCTGCGCCAGCACACGCTCAAACGCGTCAAGCGAGGAAGCGTCCGTAACGATCTTCCAGCGCGAAGCGGCGATCTTTGCCACCTTCAGCCTTGCAGGAGCAGCAGACACAACCGAGATCCCTTCGGGCATATTGTCGTTAAGTCTTGAAACGATCTCTTCCATCGGCATCTCTTCTTCAAGACGAAAGTCCATATATTCGCACAGCCCCTCATAGCCGAGCGACAACGGTGCCGCAAAGGTGATATACGGGTGCTTGCTGAACCCCTCGGTGTACCACAGCGGGATCCCCGCACGGCGAAGAACACGCGTCATCGTACGCATCAGATCCAGATGGGAAATATACTTTGCGCGTCCCGTTTTGGTGAAACGCACACGCACCGTCTCAACGATGTTCATAGCAAACACCTCCTTTGAAGCAGGTCGCTCCGCAACCGCTGCACTGCTCACGGCAGTTCGGCGTCGTTTTGGCGGCGTGCGCCTTTTCGTTTTCGCGCCACAGGAACGCTTTGCTTACGCCGTAGTCCAGATGATCCCACGGGAAGATCTCATCCTTATCACGGCGGCGGTTTGCATAAAACGCGGGATCCAGACCGTGCGCCTTGATCGTTTCAAGCCACGTGTCAAAGCGGAAATGCTCCGACCACGAATCCAGCTTGCATCCCTGACGGTATGCATCCTCGATCACGGCGCCCAAACGTCGATCGCCGCGCGCCAGAACCGCTTCTAAGAAGCTGGTCTGTGCATCGTGCCAGCTCAGGGAAATTTTACGCGTTGTCACCGAGGACGACAACAGCTTTTGTTTTTCCATCAGCTGTTCCATCGTATCCTGCGGTTCCCACTGGAACGGCGTGAACGGTTTTGGCACAAAGCACGAACAGCTCACCGACACGGTAACCCCCTTGCCCTTCGGCTTATCGGGCGTGTTGTGATACACCCACGTTACCTTTTGTGCCAGCTGAGCAATGCCGACGATATCCTCTGCCGTTTCCGTAGGCAAGCCCATCATAAAATACAGCTTCACCGCCGACCAGCCGCCGCGAAACGCCTTTCCGACCGTGTCAAGGATCTCCGCTTCGGAGAGATTCTTGTTAATGGCATCACGAAGGCGCTGTGTCCCCGCTTCAGGAGCGAACGTCAGACCGCTTCTGCGCAGAACGTTGAGTTTGTTTGCAAGCTCCTCGGAAAAACCGTCCACGCGCAAGGACGGCAACGACATATTGGTGTGTTGCGGTTCTGCCCAATCAAGAAGTGTCTCAAGGAGCTCGGGCAGCTTCGTGTAATCGCTTGTAGACAGCGAGGAAAGCGAAAACTCCTCATAGCCCGTGCTGTCGCAAAGTGCGCGGCTTTGACGGTCGATGGTATCGATGGATTTTTCACGCACGGGACGGTAAATGAAGCCCGCCTGGCAAAAACGGCATCCGCGGATACAACCGCGGAAAATCTCACTCATCGCGCGATCGTGCACAATGTTGGTAAACGGCACAACAAAATACTCGGGATAATACATACTGTTAAGATCGCGGACGATGCGCTTGCGCACCGTTGCAGGAGCATTGTCCTTCGGTGTCACGGACGCAATCGTGCCGTCTTCGTTGTACGACACCGCATACAGGGACGGTACATACACGCCCTCGATCTGTGCCGCCGCACGCAAAAAGACATCCTTGCGATATCCGTTTCTTTTGTGTTCCTTGTACAGATCGTTGAGTTCCAGATTGACCTCTTCGCCTTCACCCAAAATGAACAGATCAAAGAAATCCGCCATCGGCTCGGGATTACATGCGCACGGACCACCGCCGATCACGAGCGGATGCGTCTCGTTGCGATCCGCCGCACGAAGCGGAATCCCCGCCAGATCCAGCATATTCAGCACGCCGGTATAGCTCATCTCATATTGAAGCGTAAATGCGACAAAATCAAAATCCGCCACCGCGTCACGGCTTTCCAGTGCAAACAGCGGGATGTCATTCTGACGCATCAGGTCTTCCATATCGGTATCGGGTGCAAACACGCGCTCGCACCAGGTATCCTCCTGCGCATTATAAAGCCCGTACAGAATCTTCATACCGAGATGAGACATACCGACCTCGTACAGATCCGGAAAGCAAAACGCAATGCGCACCGCCATATCCGCGGCATTCTTGACAACGCTGTTCAGCTCGCCGCCCGTATAGCGGGCAGGCTTCTGAACCTTTAAAAATAACGATTCCAACCGTTTTTTATCCATCTGCATAATCGATTCCATCCTACAAAAAATTTCGAACAGATGTATTATACAGCAAAACTTGCGTTTTTTCAATTCCCATTGTAAAAAAGCCTGTGAAAAAGAAGATACATGGCAACAATGCACAGTGTGATATTATGCGGCGGATGCCGGGCAAGGGCAATCCCGACTCCTGTCATTGCCGCCCACACCGTATAAAACAGGAGTGTTTTCACCCCGAGGCCGAACGATGTTCCCCATCCCCTTACAAGCGCATCCAGCACCCGTCCGCCGTCAAGAGGATCGATCGGCAAGAGATTAAGCACCGCCATCACAAGATGAATATCGGCATACAGCGGATCGATCGGTAAGCGGTAAAGAAGCAGATACATCCCCGCATTTAAAGCGGGACCCGCCAACGCGATCACGGCATCCTCCGACCGCGATAAACAGCCGTCGGAATCCACAAGACGCATCCCGAAGCACGATATCACCAGTTCGCGGGGTTTATGCCTGAGCAGGCAAGCGGTTATGATATGTCCGCATTCGTGAATGACAGCCGCCGAAAACCCGAACAGCAGCAACCCGCTCGGATCGGCATACAACAGATACAGCAAAACAGCGGGAAACAGCAAGCTGATCTTGCACTGTATCCCGCTGAACCTTACGCTATACATACGTCTCCTCGGGAAGCACGCTCAACGGATCGGTCGGTTTTCCGTTGCATATCCATTCAATATGCACGTGACTTCCGCTTGAACGCCCCGTATTCCCCACATACGCCACCGTATCGCCTGCACACACCGTCTCTCCGACCGCAACCGACATGGAAGAGCAATGGGCATAGAGATACTTTTCTCCGTTTTCGCAGGTGACTACCAGATACTTCCCGTATCCGTTCTCATCCGTCTGTGCAACGGTCACAACGCCGCTTTTTAAGGCTTTCAGCGGCGTACCCTCCTGTGCCGCAATATCGACGCCCTCGTGAAACGAACCGTCACGCTCGCCGAACGGCGATGTGATCACCCCACCGACAAGCGGAGCAACCGTCTTTTGCCGATCGTCATCCGCAGGCGCGGTCATTGCCGACACTGCCGTCGGTTGCCATGCATCGGTCACTGCGGAAACCAAGGTATCCTCCAACATAGCGCTACGAAACATCGACGATACGGAATCATACCATTCCCCGCCGAACCATCGCATACACAAAACCGCCAGCATCGCTAATATGCAGACAACGCTCTGTATCAGCAACAGCTGTAACCCTTGAAAGAGAGACGATGCTTTACGACGCGCCGGCTGAGCGCGCATCGGATCCTCCATATTGTTTGCCCCCCTTTTAAACGATGATACAGATCAGCCCGTTGCAACCCTCGTTAATGATCCTCTCTACGGTTTCCTTCATTTTCAGGCGGGCATCCATCGGCATACGCAACAGCTTGTTGTGCAAGCCTTCATTCACAAGGCCGTACAGCGAGGACCCGAATATGTTGGAATCCCAGATCTTGGTCGGATCCTCCTCAAATTCGCGAAGCAAATAATTCACAAGCTCCTCCGACTGACGCTCCGAGCCGACGATCGGTGCCACCTCGGTGTTGATGGTTGCCTTCATCATATGGATCGACGGTGCCTGCGCACGCAGACGCACCCCGTACCGTCCGCTTTGCTTGATGATCTCGGGTTCTTCCAGCTCCATCTCCTCCACGGTCGGCATCACGATGCCGTACCCTGTTGCCTCCACCTCATCAAGCGCATGTCGGATCTTCTCATATTCCTTTTTCATCACCGCCAGTTCGCTGAGCATATCAAGCAGGGTTGCCTCATCACGGATCTCAAGCCCTGTGACCTCACGCAGGACATCATAAAACAGCCCCTGCCCGACCTGAACGCACAGTGTTGCCTTTCCTTCACCGAGCGAAACCGCTTCTACACAAGCATTATCGATGTACTCACAGCTCAGCAGATGCCGCGCAAAATCCGACACCTGACAGATCTTGCCGACGCCTGAAGCATATTTCCGCACAGTCTGCATAATGGCTTTACGGATCGGATGCTCGCGTTCAAGCCCTGTCAGCCAACGCGGCATCACCACATCCAGCTCTGCGGCGGGAAATTCAAACAGCGCCTTCTCCAATATTCCGCGGATCTGTGCATCATCGATCGCCAGACAGTCCACTGCCGTCACGGGAACACCGTATGCCTCCTGCATCCGACGGCACAGCTGAGCGGTATCCTCGCTGTCGGGATGCGTCGTGTTCAGCAAGACCACAAACGGTTTATTCAGATCGTGCAATTCACGGATCACCCGCTCCTCGGCATCCTCATACTCCTCTCGCGGAATATCGGTAATACTGCCGTCGGTCGTTACCACGATACCGATGGTCGAATGCTCGGCAATCACCTTACGCGTGCCGATTTCCGCCGCCATATTGAAGGGGATCTCCTCCTCGTACCACGGCGTTTTGACCATACGCGGCATATTGTCCTCGATATAACCGATCGCCGACGGCACAATGTATCCGACGCAATCAATGAGCCGCACATCCATTTGCGCAGATTCATCCAGCTGTACCGTAACGGGTTGTTCGGGGATGAACTTCGGCTCGGTGGTCATAATGGTTTTTCCCGCGGCCGATTGCGGCAATTCATCGGTGGTGCGCTCACGGATCGCATCCTGCGTTATCCCGGGCAATACGAGCGTTTCCATAAACCGCTTAATAAAGGTAGATTTTCCGCTTCGGACAGGGCCGATCACGCCCAGATACAATGCACCCGCTGTCCGCTCACGGATATCCTTGTAAATATTCTGCTGTGTCATACATTCGCACTCCTTTGTTCATAGTCTTTACCGTATCCGTACAAGCCCTGTCAAAGCATCGGGATCATCAGCATCGTCGGTGCAGGAATATACTCATCGTTCAGATCGTTTTCGGCACAGATTTCATCAACGGAGGAATGATGCGCTTTGGCGATCTCCCACACCGAATCTCCTTGCTCGGCATACACAATGCGAATGGCACCCGACGGTCGTACATACACCTGTGCTGTATCGTTTACCGCCTCCGTCACAACGTTCACAGCTGTAACGCAGGCATATTCCTGTACGATCTCCGCATCCATCTGCACGCGCACCTTGTCACCGTTAACGGCACATTGCACATCGATCAATCGCGCCGATGCGTGATGCGTGTGCGGATCGCACGAAATGCGGCAATCCACTGTTCTCTCATAGCAGGCGACCTGTCCGTCCGAATCCCTTGTCAGCATACAGACCAGAACACAGCAAGCTAAATATGCGCCGTTCTCATCACGGCAAAACTCGCACGATTGCAATTTACCCCATTGATCGTCGATCGACACGCAGTGCTCGGGAAGCGTAATATATTCCTGCAATGTCATACGCGATACCGTCATCTGACCGCGATCCTCCGACTGAAAGCCCGCATAGCGGCACAGAACTGCATGATCCACCGAATAGGCATCCAGCACGACTGTTGCCTCCTCACGGCAACTGCAACGCAGATAGCTGTTCAGCTTACAGCTTACGTACAGCACCGAAGCACCCGCTTCGTTTTGCTGTAAATGGCAGTCACACTCGCAGACACGCACTTCCGTTTCACAGAGTGCTGTCTCGGTCAGTCCGTCTGCGTCAATGATCTGGCTGAACGGGATCTCACGCAGTACCGTGTGAGTTTCGTGTTCCTTTTTACAGACACCCTTTAAGGAAAGCATCCCCTTCAGGATTGCCTTATTGGTCAGCACCTTACATTCACACGACGCAACCGTCACATCCGTGTACAACCATTCGTCCGCCTGCATTCCGAGGACGAGCACCTCATCAACAACGATCGCCTTCTCGTTCTCGCAGACAGGCACCGTCGTGCCGACCGTTTTCTTTTTGCAATGTACGCCCTGAACGCACGGATCCTCAAACACCTCAAAAGAACCTTCCCCGATGGCTGTCAGGCACACACGGAAGGCACCGTGAACATCCACACGCTTGGGACCGACCGCGCGGCAATTCAGATAGTCATTTTTCGCCTCCGCCTTATAGTGAACAGCACCCTCACAGCGAAACACCGCACTGAACGGCTGTGTTGCTTCATAGCAATGAATCTCACGTCGATCCTCCGATAAATACAGAATGCGGATGTTGACCGCTCCGTCCACCGTATAGCGATCTCCGCTCTGATGTCCCGCATATACCGACGGTTGCATCACACATTTGAGAATCGCCGTCACCTCCGGATAATAATCGGGAAACACAATATCCAGATCGATCGGGCGTTCTTCCGTTTCTTTACATACCGTTTTCGGTACACGGATCGTTCGTCTTGATTCCTTCATATCCATAGCACTCTCTCCTTCTGAAAGTTCATATCATGGAAGCCTTGACACATCGTATGAATCCGTCGGGCAAAATATACGTAAAATCCCGATGATTGTCCCAACAAGTTTCCCGAGAAAGCACTCCCCTGACATCGCATCCGAAAAAGCGACAAACACCGTCAAAACTCTTGACAAAAAAAGAAGATATACACTATAATAGTATCTGTATTTTTATGTATAAAAGGGGATATATTCCTATGAGCAGAGTTCCGGAATTGTTCGGCAGTATGGTGTTCAACGACAGCGTGATGAAGGAGCGGTTACCCGCTGAGGTGTATGCCGCTGTCAAACGCACGATGCAGGCAGGCCGTCATCTTCACGCAGATATTGCAGGCGATGTTGCCAACGCAATGAAAGAATGGGCGATCGAAAAAGGTGCCACGCACTATTCCCACTGGTTTCAGCCGATGACGGGTGTCACCGCCGAAAAGCACGACAGCTTCATCACACCGAGCAAGCAGCATCCCGACCGCGTGATTATGGAGTTTTCGGGCAAGGAGCTCATCAAGGGTGAGCCCGATGCCAGCTCGTTCCCCTCGGGCGGTCTTCGCGCTACCTTTGAAGCACGCGGTTATACAGCGTGGGATCCGACCTCCTATGCCTTTATCAAAGACGATACCCTGTACATTCCGACCGCTTTCTGCTCCTACAGCGGCGAAGCTCTCGATAAAAAAACGCCGCTTCTGCGTTCAATGGAAGCCATCAACCGTCAGGCTATGCGCATCCTGAAGCTGTTCGGAAATGATGATGTGACAATGGTCAACACCACCGTCGGTCCCGAACAGGAATACTTCCTGATCGATGCGGATGTTTATGCCAAGCGTCGCGATCTGCTGATCACGGGTCGCACACTGTTCGGCGCCAAGCCCCCCAAGGGTCAGGAGCTTGAGGATCACTATTTCGGTGCGATCAAGCCCCGCGTTATGGCGTTTATGCAGGATTTGGACGAAGAGCTCTGGAAGTTAGGTGTTCTTGCAAAGACCGAGCATAACGAAGCGGCTCCCGCACAGCACGAGCTCGCCCCCATCTTCACCAAATCCAACATTGCCACCGACCACAACCAGCTGACAATGGAGATGATGAAGAAGGTTGCCGCCCGTCACGGTCTGGTGTGTCTGTTGCACGAAAAGCCCTTTGCGGGTGTCAGCGGCAGCGGCAAGCATAACAACTGGTCACTGTCCACCGATACGGGTGTCAATCTGTTTGAGCCGGGAACCTCGCCACACGAGAATGCGCAGTTCCTACTGTTCCTGTGCGCCGTCATCAAAGCCACCGATGATTACCAGGATCTGTTGCGCGTCAGTGCGGCAGGTGCGGGAAACGACCACCGCCTCGGTGCCGCGGAAGCACCTCCCGCCATTGTGTCGATGTTCCTCGGCGAAGAACTGACCGATATTCTCACCTCTATTGAAAACGGCACGGTTTACGGCGGCAAGGAGCAAACGCTGATGAAGGTCGGCGTTCACGCGCTCCCGCGCTTCCCGCGGGATTCGACCGACCGTAACCGCACCTCACCCTTTGCCTTTACGGGTAATAAATTTGAGTTCCGTATGCTCGGTTCGACCGCTTCTATCGCGAACCCGAACATCATTCTGAACACCATTGTTGCCGAATCCTTGAGCCTGTTTGCCGACGAGCTTGAGCAGGCGACGGATTTCAATACCGCTTTGCACGATCTCATCGTCCGCACCATCAAGGCACATAAGCGCATCATTTTTAACGGAAACGGCTACGACGATGTCTGGATCAAGGAAGCGGAGCAACGCGGACTTCACAATCTGCGCACAACGCCCGACTGCCTGCCGCATTTTGCCGACGAAGCAAACATCAAATTGTTTGAAAAGCACCGTGTTTTCACAAGGCAAGAGGTTCATTCGCGTTGCGAGATCATGCTTGAAAATTATCGCAACGTGATCCGTATTGAAGCCCTGACAATGCTCGATATGGCAAGAAAGGACATTCTCCCCGCCGCTTCGGCGTATGTCCGGGCGCTGTGCGACACCGTCATTTCCAAAAAGGCGGTTATTGCCGTTTCGGGCAAGTGTGCCGAAGAAGATATGGTTGCGCATCTCTCCTCCCTGACCGATTCGCTCTACAGCGCGATCGGCAAGTTAGATGCCGTTATACAAGGCGAAAAAGCCCTGCATTCCGCCATAGCACTTGCTGAGTATTACCGCGACCGCGTCGTCCCTGCGATGCAAACACTTCGCAAGGTCGCCGATGAGCTGGAGGTGCATACCGCCAAATCGTTCTGGCCGTATCCCACCTACGACGATATTCTGTTCAGTGTTTCATAATATAGATAAAACAGAACATCCGCTTCGGTTTGAACCGAAGCGGATGTTCTGTTATTTAGGGATTATTCAAGATTCAGCTTGTGCTTCATAATCGCGTGAGTCACAACAAAATACAACGCCATTGCCAACGCTTCCACACCGATTGCAGTCAACAAAATCCCGTGCATCGTCTGTATCGGGTAGGTCGTCATCAGGTTGGTCAGTTTCACTCCGAACAGCTCGCCGAAGAAACGTATAATATACGGAGAGATAACATCCCAAATGACCGTAATGCCGAAATAAGCGGCAACCGCACCCAGGACGCGGTTTTTGATTTTCAGGATCTGTCCGATGGCAATACACATATAGAAGAAAAGCACCGAGACAAAGAAGGAAATGAGCGTCAAAAGCAGTACCTCTGCGATATAAAAATACAGGTGAACACCGATATCGATGTACGCCATATCAAAGACCGTGCACAGCTCGCGCCAGAAGTCCTCTAACATCGTATCGTAAGAGAAAACGATCAACCAGTACAGCACGGTGGTAAGTCCCGCGGAAATCATCGCCAGCACAGCAGCGATCAGCTTGGCAAAAATATGCTGTGCTTCCGTGACGGGAAGTGTAAACATCAGATACCCTTCCGCTGTAAACAGGTTTTTGTAAAAGCGGGTCAGCACCATCACAAATGCCATAATAAAACAAGCCGCACAGCCAAGCATCGCTATCACCGACAACACAATATGCAGAATTTCAAGGTTTTCATCGGCTGTATTGACAGAGCTCAATATGCGGTTCAAAACCGCCAGAGCGAGCAGGATCCCCTCAAACAACAAAAGGGATTTTGCATAATACAAGCATTCATACTTGAGAAGCTTCCTTACCATTTGAACACCTCCCTGAAAAGCTCGTCCACACTTTTTCCGTGTTCCTCACGGATACCGTCAACCGTGTTGTGCAGAACGATGTTTCCGTGTTTTATGAAGATTACATCATCGAGCACCTGTTCAATATCGGCGATCAGATGCGTGGAAATGATCACGGAAGCCTGAGGGTTGTAGTTATTCAATATAGTGGAAATGATGTAATCCCGCGCGGCGGGATCCACACCCGCGATCGGCTCATCCAGCACATACAGCATCGCATTACGGCTCATTGCCAGAATCAACGACACCTTTTCTTTATTGCCCTTGGATAGTGCTTTCAGCTTGCTGTCAACGGAAACCTGCAAGCGATCCAGCATTTCATACGCAACCTGCGGGCGGAAATCCTCATAAAAATCCGTAAACAACGCCACTACCTGCTTGACGGTCATACCGTCGCCCAGATACGGATTATCAGGCAGATACGACACAAGGCGTTTGGATTCTGCGCCGGGCGCATAACCGCACACCGTCAGGTTTCCAAAGGTCGGCTTCAGAAGCCCGTTGATCATTTTGATCAGCGTGGTCTTGCCCGATCCGTTTGGGCCGAGAAGACCGATGATCTTGCCGGATTCCAGGGTAAGATCGATATGATCGACAGCAATGATTTTCCCGTATTGTTTGGTTAATTGCTGACACCGTAAAAGCTCACTCATGGTCTGTCCACTCCTTTACATATGCTTTGATCTGCTCTGCGGTTATCCCCAGCATCTGCAGATCACGGAACAAGGTCTGTATTTTGTTTGCGATCATTTGGTCAACGACCTCTTTGGCGGCATCGGCTTCTTCGCCGACAAACCACCCCGATCCGCGAACAGAATAGATCAACCGTTGTGTCTCAAGCTGCTCAAATGCTTTTTGTACCGTATTGGGATTGACACCCAGCCGCACAGCTAATTCCCGCACCGACAACAGCTTATCATGCGCGGACAAGGCACCCGATGCGATTTCAACACTGATCCGCTCACAAATCTGCGGACAGATCGCGCGATTCTTATCCAGCTCCCAGTCCATACCGTCACCTCTCCTTTCATCTGTATTATCTCACTATTACAATAATACAATTGTATACAGAATTTGTCAACCCTTTTTCTACAAATACCGCATCCGCCGTTATAACACTGTCGAACCCTGACACTTTGTCGAAAAAGCGCGCAAAGTTTTTTCGGGCTTATCAAATACGATATCCGCAAAATTGACACAAAATGCCGCTGTTTTGCGAGATTGTTCTGCTTGCTTCGACATCGTTTTGCAAAATAAACCCGTATTATAGGCGATCCTTCATAAAAAAACGGAAATCTCTTAAATGGTATATTGCCTTGTATACACTATTGACAAAACATACTATATTTGGTAAAATTTGGATATGAAGTGATTCGGTCATTTGTCGAAACGGAGGAATGTAAAATGAAAGCTGTAGGAAGTGTACGCAACATCGATGCACTGGGGCGGATCGTGATTCCCAAGGACATCCGCAACCGACTGGAAATCGAAGAAGGTGACAGCCTGGAAATGTTTCTGGATGACAACACCATTGTGATCCGCAAATACAACCCTTCTTGCATTCTCTGCGGAAGCGCCAAGGATATCGTAACCTTCCGCGGCAAAAACTTCTGCCCCAACTGTGTTAAGGAGATGTCAACCAAACTGCTTTAATTCACAAAACGCCCTCTTGCGTCATTGGCGCAAGAGGGCGTTTTTTCATAGATATTGCTTTATATTCGCATAAGCCGATAAAAGCCGCTGTGCTGTTCCCCACCGACGGTTTGCAGGGCTTGTGGAGGGCAACGCAATTGCCTCCATGTGATATTGCGGCAAAAGCAAGCGGTCATACAGCTGTTTGGCTTTTGTGCCTGTGGTAAAAATCGCCTGAATGGGCGCAACCTCCAGGATCCGCGACAGGTCGTTGGGGGTTTCCGCACAAATACTGGCATCCTGTGCACCGCGGATCTCGCACGATTCGAGCACATCCCACAATGCAATATGATGTCGCAGCACAAATAAGCGACGCTCCTGCGCAGACGGCGGAATCGGCTCTTCAAAGACGGCGGATAACGTTGTCCAGAAGCGGTTTTGCGGATGCCCGTAGTAACAGCCGTATTCCCGTGATTTCGGAGACGGCATTGACCCGAGCATCAGCACACGGCTTGACGCGTCAAACCACGGCTCCAATGTATGATATACTCTTTCCACACCGTAGCCCTCCATTACGGAAAAACCACCGTTACCGTGGTTCCCGTTTGCTCCTTACTCTCCAGATGAACGGTTGCGCCGTGAGCATCGGCGATCCGCTTCACGATTGCCAGCCCGAGACCTGTTCCGCCCGTTTCCTTGGAACGGCTTTTGTCCACACGGTAAAACCGCTCAAACACCTGCGAAAGATGTTCGGCGGGAATGCCGATGCCGGTATCCGCCACAGCGATCTGTTTTTCCCCCACCGTAACGCATACCTCACCGCCCTTGCAATTATAGCGGATCGCATTGTCGATCAGGTTATAGCACAGCTGTGAAACCATCGAAGGATCTGCATCCATCTCTGAATGCAATCCCTCCAGACGTAAGGTGATCTGCTGTCGGGCGGCAAGCGTCTCAAGCTGACGGACGCACAGCTGAGCCACCGCATACAGATCCATTGTCTGCTTATGAAGCTGCATCCCCTTTTCTTCCATTTCGGAAAGCGAAATGATGTCCGCGATCAACAACAGCAAGCGTGCCGCCTCCGTGCGGATCATCGCAGAAAAGCGCGGAATATCCTCGGGCTTTACCATTCCGTTTTCCATCATCTCCGCATAACCCGAAATGGACGTCAGCGGAGTTTTCAGTTCGTGCGATACATTGGCGGTAAACTCCTGCTTCATACGTTCCATTTCGCGCCGTTCGGTAATGTCCATCATCAGACAAACCACACCCAATACGGCTTTTTTCTCAAGAACGGGTTCGATCAAAAAACGAACCGTGCGACCGTCGATCGCCACATCAAACGCTTCCCGATCGGAATTAAAAGCATTATGCACTGCTGTCAGAATCCGCTCATCGCTGTATATGTCTCGGAATCGCTTGCCGATATACGGCTTTGACATATGCAGATACATACACGCGCTGGAATTCACCGACAGAATATATCCGTTCGTATCTAAAAGCAACAATCCCTCTTCCATATGCTCAAGTACCGTTGTCAGCCGACGATGCTCCGCTTCGATCTCCTTAGCTTTCAGCTGAAGCTCCTTTCGCTTGGAGCAAAGCTCCTCCACAACGGGAATCAACTCGGGATACACCTCCCGATGCTCATCCGTTTGCCACTTAGGATTGTCCGGATCGCTTGCCACACTGCGGATCGGTGCGATCAGTCGCTCCGTCAGCATTGACGAAAGCCAGATCGACAACAGCAAAACGATGATGAAAATGATCAGCAAATACACCGATGCCGAAAACAGATATTCATAAATCACCTTTTCGGGAACCGAACAGCGAATCACAAGATCCTCGCGGATCCGCTGTGCGGCATAATAGGTTTTTTCACCCAATGTGTCCGAAAAACGATCGCCCTCCGCATAGCCCTCTTCAAACGCCTTGCGGATCTCGGGTCGGTCGCTGTGATCAGCGTCATTCTCCTGCTTCGCGGTATCCTTGATCACCGTTCCGTCGCGATTGACGATCGTCACGCGCAACGATGCATTTTCAATGGAATCCAGAAAGGAAAACTCATTCGCACCCGTATACGTGGATACGATCAGCTTGAGATCGGTACGCAGAGACTCCTTCACCTGCTTTTCATATACCTGCAAAAAAATGGTGGTGGAGAGGAGCAAGGATAAGACCGCTGTTACAAACCCCATCAGCAACAGCAAACGGTTAATGCGTTTTTCCATAAAGGTCTCCTGTCAATGATTGTTCTGCGTGCATTTATACCCGACACCACGGACTGTTTCAATGTATCCCGCAGCATTCCCCAGCTTCTTACGCAAGGTTTTGATGTGCATATCCACCGTTCTGGTACCGCCTGCCATATCGTAACCCCAGACAGCCGTCAGGATCTCCTCTCTGGTGAGAACGCGATCGGTGTTCTGTATCAGCAGCTTCAGCAGATCGTATTCTTTTTTGTTAAAAAGCAATCCTGTCCGTCGATCTGAATCGTACGCGAAACATCATCCAGCAGAATGCATCCCAAGGTATAGCGATTCGATTTCACCTGCGGCGAACACCGACGCAACAGTGCTTTCACCCTGGAGATAAACTCCAGAACACTGAACGGTTTCACCATATAATCATCCGCGCCCTCGTCCAAGCCGTTCACGCGGTCATATTCACTCCCCTTTGCCGTCACCATCATCACGGGAATATGTGCGGTTTTACGCGAACGGCGAAGCGTTGACAGAATACGCATCCCATCCTCTCCCGGAAGCATAATATCCAGCACCAGCAAATCGGGCAGTATTTTACTGCAAGCCTCATACAATTCCTCAGCACACGCAAACGCCTGTACCTCGATTCCTGCATTCTCCAAGGCATAGCTTTCCATCTGACGGATGGCAGTATCGTCCTCCACAATATAAACGGTCATTTCAGAACACCTCCGCTCTTTTTTCAGTATATCGTATTTTCATAAATAAAGCAATGATTCTTCATTAAAAAAAGAGGCTGTTGATGAACAACAGCCTCTGCGTTATGCCTTGGAGCGGATATACTCGTCAATGGCTTTTGCCGCCTGCTTTCCGGCACCCATCGCTAAGATCACGGTTGCAGCCCCCGTAACCGCATCGCCGCCTGCGAATACACCCTCACGGGATGTCGAACCGGTTTCGTCACGTGTTACAATGCACCCTTTTCGGTCTGTATCCAGACCGGGAGTGGTTTTGCGGATCAGCGGATTCGGGCTGGTGCCGACGGAAACGATCATCGTGTCCACATCCAGCACAAACTCGCTGTCAGGCTTTTCCATCGGACGGCGGCGACCGCTTTCATCGGGCTCGCCGAGTTCCATTTCCACACAACGAAGTCCGCGAACCGATCCGTTTTCGTCCGAAAGAACCTCCACGGGATTGGTCAACGTTTTGAACACGATCCCTTCTTCGATCGCGTGCTCCACCTCTTCCTTACGCGCGGGGAGCTCTTCCATACTGCGGCGATACACCACATAAACGGTTTCAGCGCCGAGACGACGGGCACAGCGTGCGGCATCCATTGCCACATTGCCGCCGCCGACAACTGCCACGCATTTGCCGCGGATGATCGGCGTTTTGCTGTCTTCACGATAAGCTTTCATCAGATTGATGCGGGTCAGGTATTCATTGGCAGAATACACACCCTTTAAGCCCTCGCCGGGAATATTCATAAAACGCGGCAAACCGGCACCGCTGCTGATGTACACTGCCAGATACCCACGCTCAAACAGTTCGTCGATTGTGAGGATCTTACCGATCACCATATTCGTATCGATCACGACACCCAGCGCCTTCAGGTTTTCGATCTCCTGTGCTACAATGGATTTCGGCAGACGGAACTCCGGGATGCCGTACACAAGGACACCGCCCGCCAAATGCAACGCCTCGAACACCGTCACATCATAGCCCATCAGCGCCAGATCGCCCGCCGCGGTAAGTCCGCTCGGGCCGGCACCGATCACCGCCACCTTTTTGCCTAACTTTTTCGGCTGTGTCGGTTCCTTGGCGCAATTTTCGCGATACCAGTCGGCAACGAAGCGTTCCAGACGACCGATCGCCACACTCTCACCTTTTAAGCCGCGCACGCACTTACCCTCACATTGATTTTCCTGCGGACAGACCCGACCGCACACAGCGGGAAGCGCGCTGGAACGGCGAATGATCGCATACGCGGTTTCCAGATCCTCGTTGGCAACGCGTTCGATAAACGCGGGAATATCGATCTGCACGGGACAAGCCGAAACGCAGGGCTTGTTCTTACAGTTCAGGCAACGTCTTGCTTCTTCGATCGCCGTTTCGTAGGTGTAACCGAGTGCCACTTCCTCAAAATTCGTGCAACGCACCTGCGGATCCTGTGTCGGCATCGGACACTTTTGGTTGCTCATATTCCGTTCAAAAGCCATAGCTTACTCAACCTCTTTTTTAAGAAGATTACAAGATGCTTCCCGACGGCGGGCTTCAAACTCGCGATAGGCGGACGAGCGCTTGATCGCTTCATCGAAATCCACAAGATGACCGTCAAAATCGGGACCGTCCACGCAGGCAAACTTCGTTTCGCCGCCAACCGTCAGGCGGCATCCGCCGCACATTCCCGTACCGTCGATCATAATCGGATTCATACTCACAATCGTTTTAATGCCGTAAGGACGCGTAACCTCGCACACAAATTTCATCATCACAAGCGGCCCGATCACATAAACGGCATCGTACGTATGTCCCTCGTCGATCAAGGCTTGAAGCGCGTGTGTCACAAGCCCCTTTGTACCGTAGCTTCCGTCATCGGTCATCAACTCCAGACGGTTGCTGACACCGCGGAATTCCTCTTCTAAAATCACAAGCTCGCGATTGCGAAAACCGACGACACTGTGAACCTCACAACCGTTTTCGTGCAGCTTTTTGGCAATGGGATACGCAATAGCACAGCCGACGCCGCCGCCGATCACCGCCGCCTTCCTGACACCGTCAAGCTCGGTCGGTGCTCCCAAAGGACCGACCAGATCACACAGGCAGTCCCCGACAGAAAGAGCATTCAGTTCCATCGTGGAAGCGCCGACGATCTGATAGATCAGGGTGATCGTTCCGAATTTCAAATCGCAATCGGAAATGGTAAGCGGGATGCGCTCGCTGTCATTGAGAGAGCGCAGGATCACAAACTGACCGGGCTTTGCCTTGGACGCAATCAGCGGCGCATCGATCACGATTTTGGACACCGTCGGATTCAATGCCGCTTTTTCAACAATTCTGAACATAAACCGGAACCTCATTTCTCGGATTTCCGTTGGAATTTTTGCATAAGCTGACGGGAGTCGAACCCTTTACGCCTGCAAATGAAAATTTTGTGTGATAGATCGCCTCAAAACTTGAAATACGAGAGTATGTCTGCGTTTTGTCGGCTTCCTCTCACACGAAAATTTTCAAATTTGCAGGTCGGAGAGTTTCTGCCGTCGATTTATTTGTGCGGGGAAGTGCGAATTTGCCGCAAGGCTGACGCCTTGCAAAAATGAGCGCAAACCCGCACGGATACAAGCGACGAGCAAAACCGTAAATGGTTCGATTCCCGTCAGCTTAATCGAGAAGTATTGTATCACGTTCATTGAAAAATAGCAATAAAAACAGCAAAATTCGTTTTATCTTCAGAAAAAAGCGAACCGTTACGGTTCGCTTTTTTTCAGAATTTGTTCCAATTGCTTCATTTGCTGTGCTGTGGGGACAGCCAGATGTGCAAACGGAAACGGGATCCCCATCTGATCGTACTTCACCTGACAGATATTGCGAAACGGCAACAGCTCCACATTGTCCACACAGGAATGCGCACGGGCAATTTCACGAAGCGCAAGAAGCGATTCCGCACTGTCATTGAGCGACGGCAGGATCACCTGCCGCAAGGTCGTCGGAATCCGACGTGTTTCCAGCTCATCAAGAAATGTCAGAACAGTCTCCATCTCACAGCCGACATATTGTCGGTATTGTGCAGGGTCGGTGTATTTGATATCCAGCAACACGCGGTCGGCAAAGGGCAACACCTCGCCGTATTCCCCGATCCCCGATGTATCCAGGCAGGTGTGAATACCGCGCTCACGGCACAGCGAAAACAACTCCGCAACAAATGCAGGTTGCATCAGCGGTTCGCCGCCCGAAACCGTTACGCCGCCGTCCGAACCGAAGTAGTCACGGTACCGTTCGATCTTTTCGACAACCTCAAGCGCGGTAAACTCCTCGCCGGCGTCAAACTCCCACGTATCGGGATTATGGCAACAGCCGCAACGGAGCGGACATCCCTGCATAAACACTACAAAGCGAACACCCGGCCCGTCCACCGTGCCGAGACTCTGAAACGAATGAATACGTCCGACCATCACATCGCCTCGTGGAAGGTACGGCTGATGACCTCGCGTTGCTGTTCACGGGACAGCTTATGGAAATTGACCGCATAGCCCGACACGCGGATCGTCAGATTCGGATAGGCTTCGGGATTCTCATATGCTTCCATCAGCATCTCGCGATTCATCACGTTGATATTGATATGATGCGCCATCTTGGCAAAATAGCCGTCCAGAATCGTCACAAGATTATCCACGCGTTGCTCGGGTGTTTTGCCGAGTGCATCGGGAGTGATCGAGAAGGTATTGGAAATGCCGTCGCGGCAATCCTCATAGCGGATCTTTGCCACGGAGTTAAGCGATGCAAGTGCGCCGTTCTTTTCGCGGTTATGCATCGGGTTGGCACCGGGTGCAAACGGCTGACCGCTCTTGCGTCCGTCGGGGGTGGCGCCTGTATTCTTACCGTACATCACGTTGGAGGTGATCGTCAGAACCGACAGCGTATGCACCGCATCGCGGTAGGTCGGTGTCTTGCGAAGCTCCGTAATCACACGGTGTGCCATATCCTTAGCAATCTCGTCCACACGGTCATCGTCGTTGCCGTAGGTCGGGAACTCACCCTGCATGACAAAATCCACGATGTAGCCCTGTTCGTCCTTGACGGGACGCACATCCGCATAGCGGATCGCCGAAAGCGAATCCGCCACCACCGACAAGCCTGCAATGCCGAACGCCATAAAGCGACCGACCTCGGTGTCGTGAAGCGCCATCTGCGTTTTCTCGTAGGCATATTTATCGTGCATATAATGGATGACGTTCATCGTATTGACATACAGATGGCTCAGCCATTCCACATACACATCCAGGCGCTCGTTGACTTCCTCATAATCGAGGCGATCACCGTCAAGCACAGGCATCTGCGGGCCGATGTGAATACCGCTCGTTGTATCATAGCCGCCGTTGATCGCGATCAGAAGCAGCTTGGCAAGATTGCAACGTGCACCGAAGAACTGCATCTGCTTGCCGATCTTCATCGCGGACACACAGCACGCGATCGCATAATCGTCACCGTAAAGCGGACGCATCAGGTCGTCATTTTCGTATTGGATGGAATCGGTATCCACCGATACCTTCGCACAGAATTTCTTGAACGCCTCGGGAAGAGCCTTTGACCACAGTACGGTCAGGTTCGGCTCGGGAGACGAGCCGAGCGTGTAAAGCGTATTCAGCACACGGAAGCTGTTTTTCGTGACAAGTGTTCTGCCGTCCTCCCCCATACCGCCGACTGCTTCGGTGATCCACATCGGGTCACCGCCGAACAGCTCGTTATATTCGGGAGTACGCAGATGACGTGCCATACGCAGCTTCATCACAAAATCGTCCATCAGCTCCTGCGCACCCTCTTCGGTGAGAGTGCCGTTCGCCAGATCCCGTTCAATATAAATATCAAAGAAGGTGCTCACGCGACCCAGCGACATCGCCGCTCCGTTTTGCTCCTTGATCGCACCGAGATATGCAAAATATGTCCATTGAATGGCTTCGCGGGCATTCGACGCGGGAAGGCTGATATCAAAGCCGTACATCGCCGCCATCTCTTTGAGATACCCTAAAAACGCGATCTGCTGATACAGCTCTTCATCCAGGCGGATATGCTCCGCATCGAACACCCCGTCCGACAGCCTCGCTTTATCCGCACGCTTTTCGCGAATCAGATACTCTACACCGTACAGCGCCACACGGCGGTAATCGCCGATGATGCGTCCGCGACCGTACGCATCGGGAAGGCCCGTAATAACGTGGCATTTGCGTGCCAGACGCATTTCATCGGTATAGGCGCGGAACACACCGTCGTTGTGCGTGGTGCGATAGCGGAACTCCTCTTCCACCTTATCGCTGAGCTTGTAGCCGTACGCCTCGCACGCCTGACGCACCATACGCATACCACCGAACGGATTCACACCGCGTTTGAGCGGGCGGTTGGTCTGCAAGCCGACAATGATCTCGTTCTCCTTATCCAGATAGCCCGGAGAATAGCTTGTCAAGGACGAGACCGTGGCGGTATCGATATCCAGCACGCCGCCGAACTGACGCTCCAGTGCAAACAGCGACTGCAGCTTTTTCATCAGCGCTTCGGTACGCAGTGTTGCCTGCGCCAAAAAACCGTCATCGCCTTCATATGCCGTATAGTTCTGTTGAATAAAGTCGCGCACATTCACAGAATTCTGCCATACGCCTTCTTTAAATCCGTTCCATTGTTTGAATTCCATACGTCAATCCCTCCTGATGAGAAAACAAAAAGGCATTTCGTTTCCCCCATTGAAAACAAAATGCCCAGACGGTCGACAAGAACCCCTGGCACTCCCCCGCGGTATC
>SVPN01000046.1 GCA_015065805.1 Oscillospiraceae bacterium
CTTCCTTGCATCTCGATACCCTATCCTGCCAAAAAATCTCCGACCGCTGTATTCGGATGTTTTGGCTTTTACAAGGCAGACGACGACGCAAGGCTGACGCCTTGCAAGGAGGATAACGCCGTTAAAGGCAAAACACACAATATCAGCGGCAGGTTCGGGTATCTCCTGTTACGCTAAGGAGAATATATGCCGAAACTGCAATACCTGACAAACGGCGAATCGGACATTGCCCGTCGCCGCCGTATCTTTATCACCGGTCATCACAATGATGCGCAGGAAATCGCCCGCATCACCCGTGACATCCTGAATTGCACGGAGTGCACCGTCTTCTATTACGAGGGTGACGAGGCGAATCTGTCCGATGACCGCACAGAAACCGACCTGAGCACGATGAACGCGGTGGTACTGGTCGTTTCCACTTCCTTTTTGTGGGAGTCCTGCGCCGCAAGAGAGCGGATCCTTCCGTTTGCAACGGCACACACGATCCCGTTGTTGCCCATTCTGATCGAAAGCGGTCTTGAAGCCGCCTTTAACAGCACCGTTGGAAATCTGCAATGCCTGAACCTTCACCCGAGCAGCTACGATGCAACCGCTATCCCCTACGCCGATAAGCTCCGTCAGTTCCTCTTGCAGGTGCTGTCTGCCGATGTGGATACCGAGCGTCTGCGCAACGCATTCGACGCGTGCGTATTCCTGAGCTACCGCAAAAAAGACCGCCGCTATGCACAACAGCTGATGGAGTTACTCCACCGCGACGAACGCTGTCGCAACATCGCCGTCTGGTATGACGAATTCCTCGTCCCCGGGGAGGACTTCAACAACAGCATCCGGGCAGAGCTTGAGCAAAGCGCGCTGTTTTTGCTCACGGTCACTCCCGGCTCTGTCGAAGCCGATAACTACATCATCCTCACCGAATATCCGAAGGCGCAGGCCCTCAACAAGCCCATCCTGCCGTTTGAGCTGTTGCCGACCGACCGCGAGATGCTCGCCGTGTGCTACCCGCAGCTCCCGCCCGTTTGCGATGTCACTGTCGGCAAGGCGGTTTCACAGTCGGTGTTGGATGCCCTTGCCGAATTGGGCATCCGTCCCCGTCAAAGCGATGATGACCGTGATTTTCTTATCGGACTTGCCTACCTCAAAGGGCTGTACGTCGAAAAGAACCCGACCCTGGGTGTGCGTATGCTGTTGACAGCCGCCGAAAACGGACATATCGATGCGATGCGCACCGTTGCGCATCTCTACCGTGACGGCAACGGCGTAGCATACGACATCCGCGCCGCGATCCTCTGGCAAAGCCGCGTTATTGACGCTTACAGCGCACAATTCGAAGCCGCACCCGACGCCCCACGGGCGACCCCGTTGCTGGACAGCCTGTTTGAAACCGCTCAGCTGTATCGCCAAACGGACGATGCGACCAACGCCCTGCAGATCTTTGCCCGGATCATCACCGTGTGCGATCACGACGCCATCTGCCGCGAGAGCTTTGTGTTGCACAGCAAAGCGACCGCCTATGAGGCATCCGCCGAGCTGCTGATCGCCGCAGGCGACTATACCGCCGCGCAACAGCGCTACCTGGAGCCGGCACTGTCCCTGCGCAAGGAGCTGTATCAGAAATCGACGGATATCGTGGATTGCTTTGATCTGATCGAGGTGTATGCCTCCATTGCGGAATGCCGCGAACACGCGGGCGACAAAAACGGCATCCGCATACAGGTGGCGGAGATCCGTCACATCCTCCCCGAATCCGACCGCTTCACGGACGATTACGATCTGCTCCGACGGCTGGTGCATTGCAACAACCGCCTTGCACATCTGTACAACATTCTCGACAAATGGCAGGAAGCCTTTTTATGCATCGGCAACACCGTTATGCTTGCCGAGGCGTTAGCCACGCATTCCGATTCCTTTGACACCCGACAGCTGCTGATCCGCGCCTATATCAACGACGGCGATCAGCATATGCTGACCAATGCCGCCGATCATCTTCGCACGGCGATCCCGTCCTACGGTTCTGCCTGTGAGACGGCACTTGCGTTTTTGAAAACCCGCAATTCTCTGGATATCCGCAAGGATATGGCGTATGCCGTTCAAAAGACCGCGTGGTGTTTGCACAGACTTCAAGAGCCTACCGCAAGTGAAGTCGCTCAGACTGCCGTTGACGCGTGGCAGGATCTTTATGAATGCTATCCCACCCATCCGATACTGCAAGGCTATTACCGCTGTCTTTCCGAAGCCGCCGTCATTCTCCTTGCCGACGGCAACGATGCTCAGGCGGCGGAGCTGTTGCGCAAAAGCGCCGAGTACAACCGACAGCTTCTTGCCAAGGCACCGCACACCGTTTATCAGGCAGAGCTTGCCCGAACGCTGGCAACGCTTGCGGACATCTACAAATCCCAATGGGAGGCAGATGACGCACTTGCCTGCCAGCAGGAACGGTGCGACCTGCTCCGCGCTGTCTTTGACGCTTCGGGACGCACCGACGATTTGCGGTTGCTTATACAAGCGCTCAACGACCGCATCGCCGCCGCAAAGTTAGCGTTTGAATTTGAGGACGCCAAAGCGGCCGATGCCCAGCGAAGCTCCTTGCTCCGACGATACTCATTATAAGCAAAGCGCAGGAGATGATCTCTATGTTCGAACGTATCTGTTCTCATATTACTGTCCGCACCGTCAATGCACCCAAGCGCGGGCTGTGTCTGGAAGCCTTAGCCGCAAACGGCGCGCATATCTATATGGATTTCTGCGGAATGAACCCCGCACTGGTCCCCGACGGCACCAATGCCTATTTCTTCGGGAATACGCTCCTCGTGGTTACCCGCTGGTCGGATATGACCGACGCCGAAAAGGAAACCGTTCAGACCGCTCCGCTGGTGCTTGCCATCCACCCCGTCGAATGTACACAGCTCAGCTTGGGCATCGGCGGCAAATGGAGCGATGTGATGGTCACACTTCACCATTGCTACGAAGCGCTCAACGAGGAAACCGCTCCCGTTGACGAGGTCGTCTTCCTTTTTGCGGATACCCACGACAGCGACTACCTGACCGCACGCACAGTCCGTCTGCCGCCGTTTTTGCGTAAGGCACTGCAAAAAGGCAACATCGGCAGTCATGCGTTCTTAAGCTTTGACGGGCAGATCGCCGCACTTGAAAACGCCGCCCGGAACGATCCTTACCGTGATTTCTTTGATTATCTGTACGACCTGAACTGGGAAAAAACCGCCGCCATCTCCCGCAAGGCACGCTCCTATGAGCCCGAGGACATCCCCGACGGCATTTATCTGGAGATCGGAAGCGACAACACCGTCACCAATCTGTATCAGAACGAGCAAAAGCCGTCCGAACCGCCGATGAGCGACGAGGTGAAGACCTATCTGCGGGTGGCGGAAATGGGTGTCGCTGAGGCACAATACAATCTCGGCGTGTGTTATGAACGCGGCGACGGCGTTGCGCAGGATTACGAAAAAGCCGTTTACTGGTACAAAAAAGCCGTCGATCAGGGTCACGCTAAGGCACAGCACAACCTCGGTCTTTGCTATTACAACGGCATCGGCGTCCCCGTCGATCAGACCGAAGCGGCACGGCTGTTTCTTCTCTCCGCCGAACAGGGCGATATGTATGCACAATTCAATATGGGCGTCGCCTACTACAACGGCGAGGGTGTGGAGCAAAACATCCTGCGCGCCACGGAATGGTTGTTGAAAGCCGCCGAGCAGGGTCACCCCGATGCCCGCCGCTTTTTTGAATCCTGATGGTGCCGTAATACACGAAAAATGCCCCGTGTTCTGCTTGAACACGGGGCATTTTCTATTCTTTTATTTCGCGATGAGGGACTGACCGTCCATTTCGGCGGGTTGCTCGATGCCCATCACTTCGAGCATCGTCGGAGCGATGTCGGCAAGTCTGCCGCCCTCGCGCAGGGTGCAATCCTTACCGACAATGACGAACGGCACAATGTTTGTCGTGTGTGCGGTGAACGGCGAGCCGTCTTCATTCATCATCTTATCGGCGTTGCCGTGGTCAGCGGTGATGAGCGACACGCCGCCCATCTTCCTGGTTGCTTCCACAACCATACCGACGCAGGTATCGACGGTTTCGACCGCCTTGACAGCCGCTTCAAACACGCCCGTGTGACCCACCATATCGCAGTTGGCGAAGTTGAGGATGATCACATCGTATTTGCCGCTTTCAATGCGGGCAACGCATTCCGCGGCAACCTCGGGAGCGCTCATTTCGGGCTTGAGGTCATAGGTCGCCACCTTCGGAGACGGAATGACACAACGGTCTTCGCCTTCGTACGGAGCTTCCAGACCACCGTTGAAGAAGAAGGTCACGTGCGCATACTTTTCGGTCTCCGCGATGCGAAGCTGGGTCTTGCCGAGCTTCGAGAGATACTCGCCCAGCACGTTGGTGAGATCGACGGGCGGATACGCCACTTCGCAGTTGGGCATCGTCGCATCGTACTGTGCCATGCAGACATAGTTAACGGGGAAGCGACCGAAACGGCGCTCAAAGCCCGTGAACGCATCGTCGGTGAAGATGCGGGTCATCTGACGCGCACGGTCGGGACGGAAGTTGAGGAACACCACGGTGTCACCCTCCGCCACACGGCCGTCTTCAGCGGTCACGCAAGGCAGAATAAACTCGTCGGTCACATCGTTGGCATAGCTTCTCTCAATGCATTCCTTCCAGTCAGCCGCCTTCTCGCCCTCACCGTACACAAACGCCGCATAGGCTTTTTCTTCACGGTCCCAGTTGCTGTCGCGGTCCATCGCGTAGTAGCGACCGACCACCGTGGCGATTTTGCCAAGGCCGATGGCATCCATCTTGTCCTGCACATTCTGCAGGAAACGCAGACCGTCCTTCGGGTCGGTATCGCGACCGTCGGTGATGGCGTGGACATACACCTTGTCAGCACCCATCGCCTTTGCCATATCGAGCAGACCGAACAGGTGCTCCTCGTGGCTGTGCACGCCGCCGTCGCCCATCAGGCCCATAAAGTGGATCGCTTTGCCCGCGTCGATCGCGGCTTTCATATTTTTGACAAGCACGGGATTTGTCATCATCGTGCCGTCAAGGATGGATTTCGTGATAAGGGTCAGCTGCTGATACACCACGCGACCGGCGCCGATGTTGGTGTGACCGACCTCGCTGTTGCCCATCTGGCCGTCGGGCAGACCGACGTCCATACCCGAAGCACCGATGGTGGTGTACGGGTTGTTTTCAAAAATCGCTGTCAGGTTTGGAGTCTTTGCCGCCTCAATGGCGTTGCCCTTGGCACCGGGGTTGATGCCGAAGCCGTCCATAATGATCAGCGTAGTAGGTGTTTTCATAACGCACGGATTCCTTTCTTATTTCGCCGCTTTCACGATGACCGCAAAGTCCGCCGCCTTGAGCGAAGCGCCGCCGATCAGACCGCCGTCCACATCGGACTGCGCCAGAAGCTCTGCCGCATTGCCCGCGTTCATCGAGCCGCCGTACTGCACGGTCAGTGCCGCCGCGACATCCGCATTGTACAGGCCCTTAACCACATCGCGGATCTGGGCGCACACCTCGTTTGCCTGCTCGGCGGTTGCGGTACGGCCCGTACCGATTGCCCACACGGGCTCGTAAGCGACGATGATGCGGCTCATTTCCTCTGCCGACACACCGCAAAGCGCGATCTTGGTCTGCATGGCGCACACCTCAGCAGTGACGCCCTGCTCACGCTGCTCAAGATACTCACCCACGCAGAGGATGACGGTCAGGCCGGCATCAAGAGCGGCACGCACACGCTTGTTGACCGTCTGATCGGTCTCGCCGAAATACTGACGGCGCTCGCTGTGACCGATGATGACATAGCCGACACCCATTTCCTTGAGCATACCCGCGGAGATCTCCGCGGTGAAGGCGCCGCTCTCCGCCCAGTGGCAGTTCTGCGCCGCAACACCGATGTTGGTACCTGCGGTTGCCTCAAGAGCCACGTGCAGATCGACAAACGGCACACCCACGATCACGTCGCAGGTCGCATCCGCCACGAGGGGCTTGATCTCGTCGATCAGAACCTTCGCCTCAGCGGGGGTCTTGTTCATTTTCCAGTTGCCGGCAATAACATATTTACCCATTGTTATTATCTCCTTTTATCGTTTTATTGTATGGAAGGCGGCTGCGAAAACAGCCGCCTTCCTTGTGATGCTTGCATTATTTCTCGTTGAGGCAGGCGATGCCAGGCAGCTCCTTACCCTCAAGGAATTCGAGGGATGCGCCGCCGCCGGTGGAGATGTGCGTCATCTTGTCGCCGTAGCCCAGGGTGTTGACAGCCGCCGCCGAGTCACCGCCGCCGATAACCGTCACAGCGTCGGTCTCTGCAAGAGCCTTCGCCACAGCGATGGTGCCCTTGGCAAGGATCGGGTTCTCGAACACGCCCATCGGGCCGTTCCAGACAACCGTCTTCGCGTTCTTGACTTCCTCAGCAAACAGTTGAGCCGACTTGGTACCGATATCGAGGCCCATATGGTCCGCGGGGATGGCATCCACGTCCACAACGCTCACGTCGATGGGAGCATCGATGGGATCGGGGAATTCCTTAGCGATGGTGCAGTCGATGGGAAGCAGGATCTTGACGCCCTTCTCCTCCGCCTTGGCAAGCATCTCACGGCAGTAATCGATCTTGCTCTCGTCGATGAGCGAGGTGCCCACGCCGTAGCCCTTTGCCGCGTTGAAGGTGTACGCCATACCGCCGCCGATGATGAGGGTATCCGCTTTGGCAAGCAGGTTCTCGATGACGGGGAGCTTGCTGTCAACCTTGGCACCGCCGAGGATGCACACGAAGGGACGGACAGGGTTCTCGACCGCGTCGCCGAGGTACTTGAGCTCTTTACCGATCAGGTAACCGGCAACCGCTTCCTTCACATAGGACACAACACCCACGGTGGAGCAGTGTGCGCGGTGAGCGGTACCGAACGCATCGTTCACAAAGATGTCAGCCAGCGAACCGAGTTCTGCCGAGAACGCCTCGCCGTTCTTGGTCTCTTCCGCGCGATAACGGGTGTTCTGCAGAAGCACCACGTCGCCGTCCTTCATAGCGGCAACCGCTGCGCGGGCATTCTCGCCGACAACGTTGTCGTCCGCCGCGAACACCACTTCGATGCCCAGCTTCTCGGAGAGGGCCTTTGCCACGGGAGCAAGCGACAGCTCGGGCTTGGGCTCACCCTTCGGCTTGCCGAGGTGCGAGCACAGGATCACGCGACCGCCGTCAGCGATCAGCTTCTGAATGGTGGGCAGCGCCGCAATGATGCGGTTTTCGTCGGTGATGACGCCGTTCTTCAGCGGCACGTTGAAATCGCAACGCACCAGAACGTGCTTACCCTTTACATTGATATCGTCTACGGTTTTCTTGTTGAGAGCGTTCATTGACATGACATCCTTTCTCAATATAGAATTTGTTAAATTAAAGACAATGTCCCAATTCCTTATTGTATAGTATTTTTTCTGTTTTTGCAAGTATTACAGCGGTTTTTTAGAAAAAATATTTTTGCTGGACATCTCAGACGAAATATGGTATCATCCGTAATGAGGACACCTGTTTATAAAAACAAGGAAAAAGGATGTGCAAAGGATATGAGCCAATCCGCTCAACAGTCTTTGTCGGATCGGATCCGTCAGATGCGTGAGATCGAAATGATCCCGTGGAACAGCTTCCCCGAGATCGATTTATATATGGATCAGGTCATCACCCTGATGAACCGCCAGCTGGATCCGTTGTACTCGGAAACGGACAAGCCGCTCACACCGAGTATGATCAACAACTATGTCAAGGACGGCGTGATGCCGCGTCCCGAGCACAAAAAATACAACCGCGAGCACCTGACGATCCTCTCCCTCATCTGTATGCTCAAGCCGGAATTTGCCCTGCCCGAGATCCGCGAGCTGGTGACGGCTCTGAGCCGTTGTTATTCCACAGAAGACATCTACGAGGCGTTCTGTGCCGCGCAGATTTCCTATCTGCGCGATGCGGCGGAACAGCTGGAGCCCGCGGAATCGATGGACGAGGCCGCGCGCTACCGTCTGGCAATGGAGCTGGCACTGGAAGCCAACGCCAAACGCATCGCGGCAACGCGGCTGCTGGAATCGCTGATTCCGAAAGAGACTCCGCCCGAAGATAAAAAGGAAAAAAAAGAGAAAAAAGACAAGAAGAAAAAGACCGAAACGGATTAAACGGCAATGCCATCGCATATACTCTGTCAAAGGAGTGATATGTGATGGCATTTTTTCAAAAAACGTTCAACCTGAAGAAAGGCATTCTGTACATCGGCGGTACACTGGCGATCGCGGGCGTTTCCACTCTTTTGGGAATGCCGAAGCTCGACGGACTGATCCGACCGCCCCTCACACCGCCTGCGTGGGTATTCGGAGTCGTGTGGTCGATCCTGTATCTGCTGATGGGCTATGCCGCTTACCGCATCGCCTCAAGCTCTTCGGGCGACAAAAGCGGCGCATTGAAGGTGTATTGGCTCCAGCTTATTGTCAATGCGCTGTGGGCTCCTGTTTTCTTCCGTCTGGAATGGCGGCTGTTCGCCTTTTTCTGGCTGTTGCTGCTCATCGTGCTGATCGGCCGCACGATCATGCGGTTTTCCGCCGTTGACAGCACCGCCGCAAAGCTTCTGTATCCGTATCTTGCGTGGTGTGCCTTTGCGGCGTATCTGAATTTGGGGTTTTATCTGTTGAATCGGTAAGCTGACGGAAATCGAACCCTTTACGCCTGCAAATGAAAATTTTGTGTGATAGATCGCCTCAAAACTTGAAATACGAGAGTATATCTGCGTTTTGTCGGCTTCCTCTCACACGAAAATTTTCAAATTTGCAGGTCGGAGAGTTTCTGCCGTCGATTTATTTGTGCGGGAAAGTGCGAATTTGCCGCAAGGCTGACGCCTTGCAAAAACGAGCGCAAACCCGCACGAATATAAGCGACGAGCGAAACCGTAAATGGTTCGATTCCCGTCAGCTTAGGCAAACGGGCGGCAACGATCGGTTGCCGCCCGTTTTCAACAGTCTCAATCCAATGCATCCACACAGCGGCGGAAATGCTCACCGCGCTCTTCAAAATTGCGATACAGATCAAAGCTTGCCGAAGCGGGCGACATAAACACGATGTCCCCTGCCTGCGACAGCTGTGCCGCCGTTTTCACCGCTTCCTCCATCGTGCTGACGCGGGCAATGGGCATCTCGCCGCACGCGCGGATCGCCGCTTCGATGGCATCCGCGGTCGCACCAAGCAAAATTGCCAGCTTGACCGTTTCCATTGCCACAGGACCGAGCGGATCGTAGGGGATGTGCTTGTCATAGCCGCCCGCAATCAGGATGACCTTGCGGTCAAAGGCCTTGAGCCCGGCAATGGTGCGCGAGGGACTGGTGCCGATGGAGTCGTTGTACCATTTCACGCCGTGACGCTCCCTCACCAGCTCACACCGATGCGCCACGCCGCCGAACTCCTTGGCAAACGCCGCCATCACCTCTACGGGCACCTCGCCCCACGTTGCCGCAAACGCGGCAAGGAAGTTTTCAACATTGTGCACGCCGGGCAGGCGGATGTCCTTTGCCGCGATGATCGGCGTGGTGACGCCGTTTACGGTCACGCACAGCATCTCCTCCTCGTTGAGCCACGCACCCTCCTGCGGCTGACGGCGCGAAAAGCGCAGGCACTCACCCGCCACGACATCGGCAAACGATGCTGTGATCTCGTTGTCGGCGTTGAGCACCGCACGGTCTGCCGCTGTCTGGAACGAGCAGAGATTTTTCTTGGCATCGATGTATTCCTGCATATCGGTGTGCCAATCGAGGTGGTTGGGGGCAACGTTCGTGACCACTGCCACGTGCGGGCTTTGCGTCATCATCGTCAGCTGGAAGCTGGAAATCTCCACCACGGCGACATCGGTTTCCCGCACGCTGTCGATATCGGGCAGAAGCGGACGGCCGATGTTGCCGCCCAGATGCACCGTTTTGCCTGCGGCACGAAGGAGTCCCGCGATGATGGAGGTGGTGGTGGTTTTGCCGTCGGAGCCCGTCACCGCATAAATCGGAGCGGGACACAGCTCAAAAAACAGCTCCATCTCCGAGGTGACAGGGATCCCTTTTTCGCGCGCCTCCTGAAACGGCGGGAGATACGGCTTCATACCCGGTGTACGCAGGATCAGATCCATCTGCGTCACGCAGGAAAGGTACTCCTCACCGAGGCTGAGCGTCGCACCGAGGGCTTCCAGCTCCCGTGCGGCATCCTCACCGAGCTCCGAGCGGGTGCGGCGGTCGCAGGCAGTGACGATCGCACCGTGTGCTAAAAACTGCTTGACAACGGGGGTGTTGTTGCGGCCGATGCCGCAGATCGCCACACGCTTGCCCTGAATATGTTCAAAAAAACGGTCTGCTTTTGTCATTTGACATCATCTCCCGTAAAAGGATGGTAACGATACTCTCACCTATTATACGCACTTCCGCCCGGAAAGGCAATCCATTTTGCAAAAAAACTCCGAATCGTGAATTTTTTTTGAAACCTTGTCACTTTTGGTTGCAGATACGGCAGGAATCGTGATATGATAAAGATGATTATGCGACTTTATCCCTTTTAGGAGTTGACGATATGTTTTTCTACCAAGGGCTCGCCTGCCCGCATTGCAACCAGGCGTTTGACGAGCACGACGATATCGTGGCGTGCCCCGTGTGCGGTGCGCCGCATCACCGCGATTGCTGGAAGGAGCACGGCGGATGTGCGTGTGCCGCCGATCACGGCACACAGCGGCAATGGTCGCGTGAAACCGCCGACGCGTCCGAAGAGCCCGCCGACACGCCGACCGCTGAAAACGATGCGGTGCGGTGCGTGCACTGCGGCGCACAGAACTCGCCGTATGCCGAGCGTTGCAGTCATTGCGGCTCGGCTCTGGACGCACAGGACTGGCACGCCGCCGCACACACGCCGCCCGAACCGCCCGCGCACCACGGCTTTCACGAGTATTCGCCGTTTCACTCCTCCCCCGTTTTTTGCGGCGGCGTGAAGCCCGAAGCGGTGCTCGAAGGAGAATCCGCCAAGGATCTTGCCGCGGTCGTGCGCACCAACATCCCGTATTATCTGCCGCGCTTTGAACGGATGTCCAAGGGCAACAAGCTTTCCTGGAACTGGGCGGCATTTCTGTTTTCATCGATGTGGCTGTTGTTCCGCAAGCAATATGTTGCGGGCATCCTGATGCTGTTGCTGGAGATCTTCAACGCCTTTACGCTGACGGCGGCGGCATCGTTTTTTCCGTCGGTATTTGAAAAAACCAGCTATGCCGAGCAGGTCAACGAGCTTCTCTTTCTGATGCAGACCGATGCACGGCTTGCGGGGATCCTGCAGATCGTCTCGCTTTTGTGTTTTGTGATGCTGACTGTGCGCATCGTGCTGGCGATCATCGGCAACCGTCTGTATATGCGGCAATGCCTGCGCACCGTTTCCAAAGCCCGCGCCGCGTACCCCGAAGGGTATCAGGCACAGCTCAGTCTTACGGGCGGCACCTCCTTTGCACTCGCACTGGTCGGCTATATGACGATGTATCTGGTGCCCGATTTCTTGTTTATGCTGTTATTCTGACCCCCGACGGGAGAGTACAATATAAAGGATGTTATTATGAGGAGATTATGGCAATCCGCCGCGGCGTTCGTTCTGTGTGCAGCACTGTATCTGTCGATGCTGATGCCGATCGCAGTGCCGATGCCCGCTGCTGCGGCACAACCCGCCGTGGGAGATCTGTCGGGTGACGGTGCCACCGATATGATGGACGCGCTCATCCATTACAACTACACCAAAGGGGATCTGACGCTGACCGATTTACAGCTGATACTTGCCGATGTCACCGGTGACGGCGCGGTCACTCTGCGGGATACGATGACGCTGTTTTATTTAGCGATGGACATCAAGGTCGATTTTGTCGCTCCGACAACCACCACAACGACCACCACAACGACCACCACAACAACCACGACAACAACAACGTCAACAACCACAACAACTACAACGACTACTACCACGACAACCATCGCCGTGCGAAAGGGCATCACCGACGAAGCGGTGTATATGAACAACATCCGCGTCTACAACGAAGGCACGGGCAAGACCTTTACCGCCAAAACAAAAGCGGAGCTGCAGTTAGCGGTCGCGGAGATCGTGAAATACGAAATGGGTATGTCCACCTTCGGTGAAAAAAGCAACGAAGCGTGGAAAGCGATGGCGGTCGCCGCTTACACCCTGCTGTGCTACGATTGCTACAACGGCGCCAGCTACAACATCTGGATGTCGGAGGATATCGATCTGACCGACGCCACCGACAAGCGCATCTACAACGCCGTCGGTGAGGTGCTGGGCATCAAGATCGCTTACAACGATTCGAAGCTCTCCGCCTTTGAACAGCTTTGTCAGGTGTTCTACGGTGCCAGCAACGCAGGCTTCAGCTGTTCCACCTACAACGTGTGGGGCTACAGCTACCTTGAGTACATCCCCGTTGTCGAAAGCGAATACGACAACGCCGAATGGATCGACTATTGCTCGGGCGGCATCGATGCGTTTGAGCACAGCTTCACCATCCCGCTGACCGAGCTCAAAGAGTGCATCGCCGAGTATCTGGGCGAGGACATCAGCACGGTCGGCTATGACAAAAAGGCGGGCGCGTTTTCCCTGTATGCCACCGAAACCGAAGGTCCTTACTGGGGCAAGACCAACTTCTACTACACCCGTCCCGACGGCTCGCGGTATTATGTGACGGGCGCGGACCTGTACTACGCGATCAACTGGTATCACCCGAGCATCCATTGCTATTCCCACGCCATCACCGTGACCGCGGAGAAAAACGGCGCACTGAGCATCACCACCAAGGGCAACGGACACGGGCTGGGACTGAGCCAGTACGGAGCGGCGGGATATGCCAACAAAGCGGGCTGGGACTACAAGCAGATCCTGGCGCATTACTACGGCATTACCGCCGATACGGCGTGGGGTCTTGTCGGCCCGAAATGGGACAGCACCGCCACAACCACGACCACAACGACCACAACGACCACCACAACTACAACAACTACAACGACTACAACGACCACAACAACGACTACTACCACGACAACCATCGCCGTGCGAAAGGGCATCACCGACGAAGCGGTGTATATGAACAACATCCGCGTCTACAACGAAGGCACGGGCAAGACCTTTACCGCCAAAACAAAAGCGG
>SVPN01000047.1 GCA_015065805.1 Oscillospiraceae bacterium
GGGGAAGAATAAGAAGCGAAGCGAATCCTTGCCTCCCCTTGTCAGGGGAGGTGGATTTCGGCGTAGCCGAAAGACGGAGGGGTAGTCAAAGTTTTTCTCTCCCTCAGTCTCGCATTCGCTCGACAGCTCCCTCGTCAGAGGGAGCCAAGAACAGCTTGAGCCATTTTTACCCGTTTCACGGGTGGCAGTGCGTGTAATGCGATAATAACAATTTAGCTCCCCTTTTAGGGGCTAAGCCTGTAATAGCCCCTTATAGGGGCTGTGCAAACCACCAGTTTACTGGTGGTTATGATTTGATGTCTTCGGGTGGTGGAATAAACCGCTTATTTTCCGACGCAAAAACGGCTGAAGACTTCCTGTACAACGGTGTCGCTGACGCGTTCGCCCGTCAGCTCCAACACAGCCGCAAGCGCCTCATCGATGCACACCGCGGCGGCATCCTCGGCAAAGCCGGCTTTGAGAGCCTCGACGGCGGCGTTGACGCTTTCCAGACAACGTGAAGCACCGATGTGCTGGCGTTCATTGGCGAGCATCGGCTCGTCACCCGTCAGCCCCGCGATCCCTGTGACCTCGGCAACGGCGGCGGTGAGTGTGTCAAGTCCGTCACCGCTTTTCGCGCAAAGGGATACAAGCGGGAAGCCGCTGTCGGCAAGCGGCGCGGGCACGGTGTCGCACAGGTCGGTTTTGTTGAGGATAAGTACCGCATATTTTCCTTCCAACGAAGCGAGCAACGCCGCATCACCCTCGTCAAACGGGCGGGAATTATCAAACACCGCTAAGATGAGCGAGGCATCCTTCAGACGCTCGCGCGCCTTTTGCACGCCGATGCGCTCGACGGTGTCCTGCGTGTCGTGCAGACCCGCCGTGTCGGCAAGGCGTAGGCGCACATCGCCTAAAAGCACGGTTTCCTCCACCACATCGCGGGTAGTGCCCGCAATGTCGGTCACGATACTGCGTTCACAGCCCGACAGCAGATTCATCAGCGTTGATTTGCCGACGTTCGGTGCGCCGACAATGGCGGTGTCCACACCGCTTGTCAGGATGCGTCCCGCATCGGCGGTGGCAAGCAGGGCGGTCAGCGTCTTTGCGGCGGTTTCCAGTGTGCGGATGAGCTCCTCGGTCGGAAGCGGCGGCACATCGTCGTCGGGATAGTCGATGTAGGCGGCGATCTGTGCCGACAGTCCCACCAGCAGGGTTTTCACCTCGTCAAGCCGGCGGTAAAGCGCACCCTCACGTGCCGACAGTGCCGCTTTAGCGGCGATCTTGCCCTCGGCGGCGATCAAATCCATCACGGCTTCCGCGCCCGACAGATCCATTTTACCGTTTAAAAAGGCACGGCGCGTGAATTCACCGCCCTGCGCAGGACGTGCACCCGCCGCAACGGCGGCACGAAGCACGCGGCGCAAAATATACGTGCCGCCGTGGCAGGAAAATTCCACCACATCCTCACCTGTGTAGCTGTGGGGAGCGCGGAAGACGAGAGCCACGCAATCGTCAATATCGCCCTCGGCATCGGTCACGTGACCGTAGGCGGCTTGATAGCCTTCAAGGGATGACAGGGCTTTGCCGCCGCGGAACAGCGTGTCCGCAAGTGCAATGGCACCGTCACCCGAAATGCGCACCACGCCGAGTCCCGCAGGGGAGAGCGGTGTCGCAACGGCGGCTATGGGATGGGACATACGCGACACCTCACTCAATACTCATAGTAGCACTCGCGTTAAGGGACAGGTCGGCAACATTTCCCGCGAGAAACTCATAATAGCCTTGTGCACCGATCATAGCGGCGTTGTCACCGCACAGCGACAGCGGCGGCATATACAGCTTGAACCCCTCTTTGTCGCAAGCCGCCTGCATCTGACGGCGAAGCTCGGAGTTTGCCGACACGCCGCCCGCCAGCACGACGGTGCTCATACCGTATTCCTTGGCGGCGGCAACGGTTTTGGATACCAGGATATCCGCCACCGTGAACCGAAGCGAGGCGCACAGATCCTCGATATTCAGCGTGATATCGCGTTGCTTGGCGTTGTGAAGCTGATTGAGCACCGCGGTTTTCAGACCCGAAAAGCTGAAATCAAACGGACTTCCCTCCACTTTCGGGTGCGGAAGCACAAACGCGTGCGGGTCGCCGCCCTCGGCGCGTTTATCCAGTGCAATGCCGCCGGGATAGGGCATTCCCATCGCGCGGGCGGCTTTGTCAAAGCATTCGCCTGCCGCATCGTCGCGGGTTCTGCCGATGATGCGAAACGTCGTATAATCCTCACACAGCACCAGATGCGTGTGACCGCCCGAAACGACCAGACACAAAAACGGCGGCTTCAGGTCGGGGTGGGATGGGTAGTTGGAGGCAATATGACCGCGCAGATGATGCACGGGAACAAGCGGCTTGTTTGCCGAAAACGCAAGACCCTTGGCAAAATTCACGCCGACAAGCAGGGCACCGATCAGTCCGGGATGAGCGGTCACGGCAACCGCGTCGATGTCGGCAAGCGTGACATCTGCCGCCTGCAACGCTTCGCGGGTGACACCCGAAATGGCTTCCGCGTGACGGCGCGAGGCGATCTCGGGCACGACACCGCCGTACAGACGGTGCTCCTCCACCTGCGTTGCGACAATATTGGACAGAATCTGCCGTCCGTCCTCCACGACCGCCGCGGCGGTTTCGTCACAGGACGATTCAATGGCAAGAATTTTCATATCAGTCACTCTCCTTTTCAAAATAGAGAGAATAAATCGCGGCATCCTCGGTGGGGTGCTCGTAAAAGCGCGGACGGATGCCGTCCTTCACAAAGCCCATACTTTCGTAAAGCGAAACAGCGGCTTCGTTGGAAACCCGCACCTCAAGTGTAATGCGCGAAAGACCGTTTTCGCGGGCGAACATCTGCGCATCGTGAAGCAGGGCGCGCGCCACATTGCGGCGGCGGAATTCCGTCTTCACGGCGATGTTCGTGATGCTCATTTCGTCAGCGACAATGTGGGCGCCCAAATAGCCCCACACCTCGTCATACCGCTGTGCCACCGTAAAGCGCGCACACGGATTGTCAAGCTCCTCGGCAAGTCCGTTTTCGCTCCACGGGTCGGCAAAGCATTCGCGCTCCAACGCGGCAAGTGCGGGAATATGCTCAGCGGACATCGGGACGACGCGGAATGCCGTGGGGTTCACCCATTCGATGACCGCCTTGCGCAGGATATCGCGCGTGTGGCGGTAATCGGTCAGCGACAGACCGAACGGATCGGGGATGCCCTTGCCCAGCACGATCACCTTGTCGGGATCGACATCAAACAGCGAGGTCACCGCGACCTTGTGCGACGGGGTCATCACGCCGATCTCATCCGCCCACGCGACCATCTCGGGGGTGATGAGCTGTGATTTGTGAAATCCGAGGTCAATGCCGATCTCGCGCATCGCCGTCACCGCGTGTACCGACGCGGCGGCACCGGTAACGGACAGTCCCGCGCTTTGCACCTCGTCGCCCTCCGCCTGATAACGCTCGACAAGCGCCTTTGCCATCGGACTGCGGCAGGTATTGCCCGTGCAGACCACCAATCGACGCATATGTGCCACTTCCTTTTTGCTCAGAATAGGTTTAGTATAGCACAGTTGTTTTTTAATTTCAACGGTTGTCGTCGGGTAGAAGTGAAATGTTAGTGCGCTCTACAAGATAATCGATGGATACATGAAAATAATCGGCAATTTTGATCAGTTCGGTAATCCCCGGTTCTCGTTCACCTGTTTCGTAACGGCTGATTGTATTTTGATTGGTGGTTAGATCCATTGCTAATTTTAATTGCGAAATTCCTTTCGCTTTGCGAAGTTCTTTCAATCTCATTCGTTATCACCTCTTGACAATATTATCCCGAAATGGTATACTAAAAATATCCCAATACGGTATATTTGTTTGGAGGAGGTCATATTTATGAAAAAATTATTATGTGTGATGGTTGCGATTGTGCTTTGTATAGGGCTTTGCGCGTGCGGAAACGGGTCGCTGTATGCAAAGGTCACATACAAATCAGGTGCGGTTGAAACTCTTGCAGTAGGCGAGATACCGGATTTGTTGATGGAAAATGCAACGGCATACAATCAAAAATATGCCGGTCAAAAAATCGAGGTTGTCGATAAAATTCACGATATTGGTAACGGTTACGGCATGAATGGTGCTATTATGATCCACACGAACAATGGCTGGTCATTTTGTATGCAAAAATCAGATCCGATCGTTGCCAAACTGCGAAAAGGTGATATGGTTAAAATCGTCGGTAAGCTGACCGAACAGTCTGTCACCATTCAAGAAGAAAAAGTTATGATTTTGGAGTAACGAAACAAAAGCTGTTACATCAAAGAAAGCAGATTTCTTTTGATGTAACAGCTTTTTTGTGTGTTCTGTGTGACGAATTTCTTGCGGAATTCTCTTGTAATCGCTTTGAAAATATGGTACACTTGTCCCATACTATCATTCTATATCTTGAAAGGACGGAAAACGATTATGGCTTACTTATCCGACATTGAAATTGCACAGCAAGCAACGCCGTTGCCCATCCGCGAGATCGCGGCAAAGCTCGGACTGACGGATGACGATCTGATCCCCTACGGTCACGACAAGGCGAAGGTGCGCCTGTCGGTGCGCGACCGCCTGCAGGATCGCGAAAACGGCAAGCTGATCCTGGTTACCGCCATTTCCCCGACCCCTGCGGGCGAGGGCAAAACCACCACGACCGTCGGCTTGGGCGATGCGCTCAATAAGTTAGGCAAAAAGGTCGTGCTGGCACTTCGTGAGCCCTCTCTCGGCCCCGTGTTCGGCATCAAGGGCGGTGCCGCAGGCGGCGGCTGGGCGCAGGTTATCCCGATGGAGGACATCAACCTGCATTTCACGGGCGATATGCACGCCATCGGCGCGGCAAACAACCTGCTTGCCGCCATGCTCGACAACCACATCCATCAGGGCAACACCCTGAACATCGATACCCGACGCATCACGTGGAAGCGTTGCGTCGATATGAATGACCGTCAGCTCCGTCAGGTGACCGACGGTCTGGGCGGCCCGCTCAACGGTGTGCCGCGTGAGGACGGCTTTGACATCACCGTGGCTTCCGAGATTATGGCGGTGCTGTGCCTTGCCTCCGATATTTTGGATCTCAAAGAGCGTCTGTCGAACATCGTGGTTGCCTATGACCGCGACGGCAAGCCCGTCACCGCGGGTATGCTCAAGGCGCAGGGTGCGATGACCGCACTTCTCAAGGATGCCATTCAACCGAACCTCGTGCAGACGTTAGAGCATACGCCCGCGTTTGTGCACGGCGGCCCGTTTGCGAATATTGCGCACGGCTGTAACAGCGTGACTGCCACCAAGATGGCGCTGAAGTTAGGCGAATATGTCGTGACCGAAGCGGGCTTCGGTGCGGATCTCGGTGCGGAGAAATTCTTCAACATCAAGTGCCGCAAGGCGGGTCTTGCACCCAACGCGGCGGTGATCGTGGCGACCGTACGTGCGCTGAAATCGCACGGCGGCGTTGCCAAGGCTCAGCTCGGCGAGGAAAACTTAGAAGCGCTCGAGAAGGGCATCCCCAATCTTTTGAAGCATATCGAAAACATCACCGAGCACTTCGGCGTTCCCGCTGTTGTGGCGATCAACCGATTCCCGACCGATACCGAGGCAGAGCTGGCTTTGGTGCGTGAGAAATGCCGTGAGCTCGGCGTGAATGTGGCGCTCTCCGAAGTGTGGGGCAAGGGCGGCGACGGCGGCATTGAGCTGGCGAATGAAGTCATCAAGCTGTGCGAACAGCCGTCCGAACTGCATCTGACCTACGAAAACGAGCAATCGCTTGAGGAAAAGGTTGCCGCGATCGTGAAGAATGTCTACGGCGGCGACGGCGTCACCTTCCTGCCTGCGGCGAAGAAGGAGCTTGACCGCCTGACGGCACTCGGCTACGGCGATCTGCCCGTGTGTATGGCGAAAACGCAGTATTCCTTCTCGGATGATCCCGCGCTTTTGTGCCGTCCGAGCGGCTTTACGGTCACCGTGCGCGGCGTGAAGCTGTCGGCGGGTGCGGGCTTTGTGGTCGTCCTGACGGGCAGTATTATGACGATGCCCGGTCTGCCCAAGGTGCCTGCCGCCGAAGCCATTGATGTGGACGAAAACGGCAAGATCACCGGCTTGTTCTGATATCAAAAACGAAAAGGAGGGATCGTTATGGATGCGAAGACGCTCCGCGAACAATATGTCACTAAAACGCTTGCAAACAGTATCCACGGCGATCCCACGCCGTTTTACGAAGCATTTGAAGAGGGCGAGGACGCGATGGAGGCGTTTTTCACGCATCTGTGGGAAACGCTGTGCAACAGCGAGGGAGAATCGCTTGCCGACCATCCGTTTTTCCCCGACATTATGCCGTATATTTTAGAGGACACCGAGGATGGCTTTTGCGCCATCGTGACGCTGACGCTTCCCAAAACGCCGACCGCCGCTTCGGTGAGCGGCGCGGTGGTGTTCGGTTCGGCAATGGATCCCCGTGTGTTTGCAGGGGTTCCCGTCCGCCTGAAAAACGGCACAACGCTCAAAATCGAAGAGGTGCGCGCAAACGGTACGCGCGAAGAGGTCGCAGTGCTGTATCAGGGTTGTGACAACGGGCTCACGCTGTTCGATGCTCCCAATCCGCAAAAGCGCGACGCGGACACCCCGCTTCATCCCGCGCGCCGCGAGGCGGCAACGGTGGAAGCCATTGTCTACTGGTGTATGGAACACGATTGATGAAAAACAGGGTATCGCGTGAAAGGTTCACACGATACCCCGTTTGTTTACCGAAGGAGACATCCGATGATCAACACGGTTTTAATGGATCTCGACGGTACGCTGTTGCCGTTTGATCAGGAAGAGTTTATCAGGACGTATTTTGGTTTGCTGTGCAAGCGGCTGGCACCGATGGGATACGCGCCCGATGCGGTGGTGGCGGCGATGTGGCAGGGTAGCAAAGCAATGGTTCAGAACGACGGCGCGGTGCTCAACCGCGATCGCTTCTGGGATGTGTTTGCACGGATGCTCGGGGAGAGCATCTGTGAGGAAGAGGCACGGCTGGATGAGTTTTATTTAGGCGAGTTTGACCGCGTCAAAGCGGTGCTTCGCGGCGATACCTGCGCCAAGGAGCTTGTGGAGCTTCTTAAAGCCAAAGGCTACACGGTGGTGCTGGCGACCAATCCGTTGTTCCCTGAGCAGGCACAGCGCACGCGAATGTCGTGGGCGGGACTGACACCGTCGGATTTTGTGCTTGTCACGCACTACGGCAATTCGCATTTTTGCAAGCCGAATCTGCGTTATTACGAAGAGATCCTGCAGACGATCGGCAAAACGCCCGCCGAATGTCTGATGATCGGCAACAGCGTTGCGGAGGATATGATCGCCGAAACGATCGGGATGCAAACCTATCTGATCACGGGGCATATTGAAAACCCGAAAAACGAGCCGACCGATCGTTTTACGCAGGGCACTCTGGCGGATTTTCTGGACTACGCCCGCACATTGCCCACGTTATCCTGATAAAAAACCGTCGTTTGCGAGGAAATCGCAGACGACGGTTTTGGTTATTCGCTCACCTTCGGGAACAGCTGACAGATTCCCGTTTGCTTTAAATAGGCGATATATTTTTCGATCTCTTCGCGGGTGGTATTGGCATACCACGCCAGGCAATCGATGCAGAAGTATTCGGTGGCACCGCGGGAGATCATTTTTTTGTGGATGCGGATGTCATCAAGCGTCAGCTCGGCACCGCATCGTTTACAGCGGTATTTGTCACTCATAACTCCACAAGCGAGGCGCGGAACATCTTGCAGCCGTGAGCGGGGATCACCGTTTCAAGGCGATCGGTGAACACGCCGAGATCCTTGTCCTCCCAGATGTCGTGCAGGCGCAGACCGTAGCCGCAACGCGTCGGCAGACCCATATCGAAGAATTGGAGACGTCCGCTGCAGTCGCCGTCGTGGAAGTTGAAGAAGCCGATCGCGTAGTCGCCGTTTTCCAGCGGCTTCCACATATGAATGACGGTTTCGGGCTCTTCGTCCCATTCCTTGCGCCAGTAAGGCGTGCGCACCTCAGCATCCTGGTTGATGGCTAAGATGTCCTTGTTCATCAGGATCTTCTTGGTGTCCTCGTTCATATCGCGGATGTCGCAACCGATCATCAGCGGCGAGTTCATCATCGCCCACAGCGAGAAGTGGGTGCGGTATTCCTCGGTGGTACAGCCGCCTGCGGCGATGTAGCCGTTGTGGCTCTTGCCGTACATACCGACGATCAGCATATCCATATCGTTGAAGCAGTACGGGCCGCTGAACTTCTCCATATCCATCTGCGACAGAGCAATGCTCTTGACGGACTGCCAGCTGTCCACGATGTCGCCCGTCGAGCGGTACATATGCGCGCCCGAGTTGCGGATCCATTCGGTGGTGTTATCGTTGCCCCAGTTGCACGCGGAGAACAGGATGTCTCTGCCGCAGTTGCGCAGGGCCATCGCCATACGGCGATACAGTGTCGGGCCGTCCAGGTGACGCGGCTTGTTGCAGTAATCGTATTTCAGGTAATCCACGCCCCACTCGGCAAAGGTTTTGGCGTCGATGAATTCGTAGTCAAGGCTACCCGGGAAGCCGGCGCAGGTGTGCGTGCCCGCGCAGGAATACATACCGAATTTCAGACCCTTGGAGTGCACATAATCGGCAAGCGCCTTCATGCCGCTCGGAAATTTTTCGGGGTCCACGACCATACGGCCGTTTTTGTCGCGCTCACGCAGACTCCAGCAGTCATCGATGACGATGTATTCGTATCCGGCGTCCTTGAGTCCCGTTGCGACCATAGCGTCAGCAGTCTCTTTGATCAGATCTTCATTGATGTCGTGGCTGAACGTGTTCCACGAGTTCCAGCCAAGCGGCGGTTTTGCGGCAAGTGCCATAGGGAATCCCTACCTTTCGGTTATGTTATAATTTTACAACAGAGGCACGAAGCATTTTGCAGTGATGCCCCTTAAGTACTACGTGATAGCGATCGGTGAACACACCCAGATCCTTGTGCTCCCACAGGTCATACAGGCGAAGCCCGTAACCGTGCGTCGGCAGACCCATATCCGCAAAGTGGATGCGTCCGCCGCAGTCGTCGTCATAGAAATTGAAAAAGCCCATTGCATAGTCGCCGTTTTCCAGCGGCTTGAACATCAGCATCACCGTCTCGGGAACCGCATCCCACTCCTTGCGCCAGCAGGGGGTGCGCACTTCCGTGTCCTGATTGATGGCAAGGATATCCTTGTTCATCAGGATGTCCTTGGTCTCCTCGGTCATATTGCGGATGTCACAGCCGATCATCAGCGGCGAGTTCATCATCGCCCACAGCGAAAAATGTGTACGGTATTCCTCGGTGGTACAGCCGCCGTTGACGGCGATGGTGCCGTTGTGGCTTTTGCCGTACATACCGACCACCAGCATATCCAGATCGTTGTGGCAGTACGGGCCGCTGAATTTCTCCATATCCATCTGCGAGGCGGCGATCGTCTTGATGGATTGCCAGCTGTCCAGAATATCACTGCCCGAGCGGTACATATGCGCACCGCTGCTGCGGATCCATTCGGTGGTGTTGTCTTCACCCCAGTTGCACGCGGAGAACAGGATATCTCTGCCGCAGTTGCGCAGGGCCATCGCCATACGGCGATACAGCGTCGGGCCGTCCGCACTGCGCGGCTTGAAGCAGTAGTCATATTTCAGGTAATCCACGCCCCATTCGGCGAAGGTTTCGGCATCGATGAATTCGTAGTCATAGCTGCCGGGATATCCCGCACAGGTATGGGTGCCGACACAGGAATATATGCCGAATTTCAGTCCCTTTGAATGCACATAATCGGCGACGGCTTTGATGCCGCTCGGAAATTTTTCGGGATCGGGGACAAGATGTCCGTTTTCGTCGCGTTCGCGCAGGCTCCAGCAATCGTCAATGACGATGTATTCGTAGCCGGCGTCCTTGAGTCCCGATGCGACCATGGCATCGGCGGATTCCTTGATCAGATCCTCGTTGATCTCGTGGCTGAACGTGTTCCACGTGTTCCAGCCAAGCGGCGGTTTTGCGGCAAGTGCCATAGCATAACCCTCTCTTTCGCAGTGTATTTTCGTGCCTGATCGAACAGTTTTATTGTAATAAAGTTTAAGGGCCGATGTCAATACGATTCGCGAAATTTCCACATAAAATTTGACTTTATTTTCAAAACGTCGTATACTGTGTGTCACTGTGCTCACGGTAGAATACAATGAGTATACAGTCTTATATATAAAGGGTGATTGTTATGCAGAAAGGGATCAACAAGCCTCTTCTCGGACGGCTGGCGTTGCTGGCGGCGGCACTGATCTGGGGCGGCTCCTTCGTCGGAATGAAGACGCTGACCGACGGGATGAACACACAGTATATCCTGCTGATCCGTTTCGCGCTTTCGGCACTGGTGATGGCGGTAGTGCTGTTGCCGCGCATTCACCGCCTTCGTTGGTCGGCGGTGTGGCGCGGGATCGTCATCGGCGTGTTTTTGTACGGGGCATATTGCTTCCAGACCTATGGGCTCGAGCACACAACACCCGGCAAGAATGCGTTTCTCACCGAGGTCTACTGTGTGTTGGTGCCGTTCCTCTACTGGGCGGTGGATAAGAGCCGTCCCGACCGTTACAACCTGCTTGCCGCGATGCTGTCGGTGATCGGCATCGGACTGGTATCGCTGGACAGCCGTCTGACCCTCGGCTTGGGCGAAGGGCTGACACTTCTCGGGGGCGTGTTCTTTTCGTTCCATCTGGTGGCGATCACCAAGTTGGGACGCGGTCAGGACACCTTATTCATCACGATGTTCCAGTTTGTGGGAGTGGCACTGTGTGCGGCTGTCGGTGCGGTGCTGTTTGAACAACCTCCCGAGATATCGTACCTGCTGACGGTGCAGGTGCTCGGCCCGATGGCGTATCTGGTGCTGGCGGCGACCTGCCTGACGATCACCTTCCAGACCTTCGGGCAACAGCACACTCCTCCGTCGGCGGCGGCAATTCTGCTGTCGCTGGAAGCGGTGTTCGGCGTGCTGATCTCCGTCCTTGCGGGAGAGCGTCCGACGGTTCCCGTGCTGTGCGGATTCAGCGTGATTTTTGCGGCGGTATTGGTGTCTGAAACGAAATTGTCGTTTTTTCGCCGACGCCCGAAAAACTGAAAAATACCACATCTTGTGTCGCCCGAAAGACGCTTTCCACAACTCAAAAAAAATTCTGAAAAAAGTTCAAAAAAGGTGTTGACAATTGGGAAAGGTCGTGGTATTATATCAAAGCTGTCTCGCGGGGGCACGGAAGTGAGCCCGGGAAAACAGCAGCAGACCTTTGAAAATTAAACAATACAGCAAAGAAACGAAACAAACCAACCCGTTAATTTACGGTAGCAGGGCCAAGCCTGCCGCGTGGGTGAGAGACCACAACGGACAAAGTTGGAAAGCCAACGAGTCAATGAGTTTTTCAAAACTCTGAAAACGATTTGAGCAGCAGAAGCTGTTTAGATACCATTTTTAGAGAGTTTGATCCTGGCTCAGGACGAACGCTGGCGGCATGCCTAACACATGCAAGTCGAACGGAGTTATATTGGATGAGAGCTTCGGCAGGATTCCGATATAACTTAGTGGCGGACGGGCGAGTAACGCGTGAGCAACCTGCCCTTCAGTGGGGAATAACGATCGGAAACGGTCGCTAATACCGCATAACATCATCGAGTGGCATCGCTTGATGATCAAAGATTTATCGCTGAAGGATGGGCTCGCGTCCGATTAGATAGTTGGTGAGGTAATGGCTCACCAAGTCGACGATCGGTAGCCGAACTGAGAGGTTGATCGGCCGCATTGGGACTGAGACACGGCCCAGACTCCTACGGGAGGCAGCAGTGAGGGATATTGCACAATGGGGGAAACCCTGATGCAGCA
>SVPN01000006.1 GCA_015065805.1 Oscillospiraceae bacterium
GTGGTGGTTGCCTTGGTGTAGACAACGCTGCCGTTTTGTACCTCGACGATCGGCTCATACTCGCCGTCGCCCTGATCGGCATACGCCTCGTTGACCGCCAGGCTGATCGCCGCTTCGCCTGCGTTCTCGTCAATGACCTTGAAGGTCAGCGTGAAGAACTGTGCGCCGACGCTCTTGCCGGTTCTGCCCGTTGCAAAGCCGACGCGGACAACGCCGTCGCCCGTCAGGCGGGAGCTGACAATACCGGTGAAGAGGTTGCTGTTCACCTCGTCCACATAGGGGTTGGCTTCGTCGTCGTTGACGGCAACAAGCTCCAGCTTGGTGCTGTCAAAGGTGACGTCCAGCTCACCCGACACAAGGAAGTGGTTGACATCCAGCATCACGGGAACCGTCACCGTATCGCCCGTCATCGCTTCCACGGTTTCCACGGTGAAACGGATCTTGGCAGGCTGTGTAGTCGTAGTCGTGGTGGTAGTGGTGGTCGTTGTGGTAGTCGTGGTGGTAGTGGTGGTCGTTGTGGTAGTCGTTGTTGTAGTGGTAGTGGTCGTAGTAGTAGTTGTTGTCGTAGTAGTAGTTGTTGTCGTAGTAGTAGTTGTTGTCGTAGTGGTAGTTGTCGTGGTGGTAGTGGTCGTGGTAGTCGTTGTTGTAGTGGTAGTGGTCGTTGTCGTAGTCGTCGTGGTGGTAGTAGTGGTTGTGGTGGTAGTAGTGGTCGGTACCGTATAGATCACAGCACCGTTTTGCACGTTGCCGATCACCTCGTACTCACCGTCACCCTGATCACCGTACGCCTCGTTGACCGCCAGGCTGATCGCCGCTTCGCCTGCGTTCTCGTCAATGACCTTGAAGGTCAGCGTGAAGAACTGTGCGCCGACGCTCTTGCCGGTTCTGCCCGTTGCAAAGCCGACGCGGACAACACCGTCGCCCGTCAGGCGAGAACTGACAATACCGGTGAAGATGTCACTGTTCACCTCGCCGACATACGGATTCGCACTGTCGTCGTTGATCGCCACAAGCTCTAACTTGGTGCTGTCAAAGGTGACATCCAGTTCACCCGAAACGAGGAAGTGCCCCTCCTCCAGTACCACGGGAACCGCGACCGTGTCGCCCGTAAGCGCTTCCACGGTGCTGACGGTGAAATTCACCGTCACAGGCGCCTTCGTGGTGGTGGTTGTCGTAGTCGTGGTGGTGGTAGTCGTGGTAGTCGTGGTTGCCTTTGTATAGACAACACTGCCGCCGATTGCCTGATTTTCGGGCTCGAATTCGCCGTCGCCCTTATCGGCAAACGCGTCAACAACCGTCAGATCGATCGCCGCCGAGCCGGCTTCGTCATCGATCACCTTAAAGGTCAGGTTGAAGAGCTGTGCACCGACGCTTTTGCCGGTTTTTGCCGTCACAAAGCCTACGCGAACTGCGCCGTTGCTCATCACCTTCGAACTGACGTAGCCGTTGAAGAACTCCGTGTCCACGCCGCTGACATAGGGGTTGGCGTCGTCGTCGGCATTGACCGTCTGCAATTCCAACTTGGAACGGTCATACGAGATCTCCAGAACACCCGAGACAAAATAGTGATTGTCGCCGAGGAAAACGGGAACCGTCACCGTCTCGCCGGTCACGGATTCCACCGTATCCACCGTGAAGATGATTCTGTCCGGCTGTGTAGTGGTAGTGGTCGTCGTAGTCGTAGTCGTGGTCGTAGTCGTAGTCGTAGTGGTCGTAGTGGTCGTAGTCGTAGTTGTGGTGGTGGTTGTCGTGGTAGTTGTAGTCGTAGTCGTGGTCGTGGTTGTAGTTGTGGTCGTGGTCGTAGTCGTAGTCGTGGTAGTGGTCGTCGGCGGGACAGGATCGCCCGAAACGCTCACCGAACCGTTGCTCACATACGCCACCGGGGTGGAGGCGCCGTACTGGTCGGGGTTTACACTGTTGAAGACCTGAACATCGCCGACCGTCACCGTCAACGCCGTAGACAGATCGTTGACAGAACGGTTGACCTCAAAGGGCACATACACCAACACACCCGAAGCGGCGGTGTTGCTCGTGCCGAGATACACCAGCTTGACGGTGTTGTTCACCGCGTTCGAGCTGTACATTGCATTTTTACCGAGCTTATCGGCATTCCAGATAGCATATTCGCCGTCACCCTGCTGCACGGGGGTAAGCACAGAGGGATCGTACGCGATCGTCATATCGAAGTTTGCCACACCCTGCACGCTCTGGAGATACAGGGGCATATTCACGATTTCACCGGGACGGGCATTCATCGCATCCAGCGAGAAGGAGACAGGATCAACCGTGGGGGTGTAGGTTTCCGCATCCATACGCAGAGCGCGCACCTTCATCGTACCGGCAGTCACCAGCTTGAAGGTCACATAATCGATGTAATACACGCCGTTTTGCGGCACAAGACCCTGCCAGTTGGGCGAACCGATAAAGTTGACCTTGTCGGTAACTGTACCGGCACCGGGAGTCAGCGCCCAGTCGCCCCTCAGATTGGACTCCTTGGAATAGAGCATTTCCGACTCCGCTGCAGGTGTTTTGTTGCCGTTTGGAGAATAACCCGTGGCAATACCCATGCCGCCGATGCGGATATCATAATCCGCCGTCGAAGACACCGTGTAGTGGAAATACGGGTTGTTTGTTACATTATAATACATCTTCACGGGGAAGGTCGCTTTGGCACCTGCCGCACCCGTGAACACAAGCCAGCCGTCTTCGTCGTAGCTCAGGCCGCTGTTGAGCGCCGTGTCCGCCGTCGGCATCAGGTTGAGTGCACCGTCAACAACCGCAGGCTCCTTCACCGAGAGCTCGCGCACGGTAGCCGCTTGGTCCACAACAAAAATCTTGATGTTCTTGACAGTGATAATACCGCTCTTGGTAATATCACAAACCGTACCGCCGATTTCACTTTGATACGCATTATAGCATTCAACGATCTCCTCTGCCGTCAGCACACCCTTATAGCTGCCTGCAGGAATACGCGCATCGTAAGTCTCCGCATTTTTATTGAACGCTTTGTTCAGCTTGATCGTGGTAGTCGTAGGATACTTCGTGACCGCCGCCTCATCGGGACCGGTTCCGGTGTAGTGAGCAACATCCAACTGAACGGTTGCCGCACCGGCAACCGTGAAGTCATAAGCAAGCTCACTGTACAGAGACAGCGTATGGTCTGCCGTATACTGACCGTTGGCGTAGCCGGTGCCGGCGGGCGTAAACACATAGCCACCGTCCGCGTTCGCAGTGATGGTAACCGTCGTGCTTCCTGCTTGTGCCGTCCATCCGCTTGCCGCAGACGGCATCAGCGACACCGCTTGCGACTGCACGGGTGCCTTATTGAAGACATTCCCGGCCATTTCCGATGCGGACGCAACCGGCATCACGGTAAACAGCATTGTGAACAGCATCACAAATGCCATAACCAGTGCCGCGCCCTTGCGGACCACTTGACTCCTCATATAAACATCCCCCTATGTATGATTCATCACGGTGTATTCTACTTATTTTTGGGCAGAATACACCCATACTATTCTACAGTATAATAGTATACCGAATCCCCGAGGAAATTGCAAGTCATTTTTTTACTTTTGTCATTTGTCACAAAAAAACGACAACCCCCGCCGTTTGAAAACGACGGGGGTTGCGCTTATGATCTGCCGAAATCGGCAAGCACCAGGTCTTTGTTGTGATCCTGCGCCCAGCGGATGTTCCATTCGCTGGAGAACAGCAGCAGCGGTCTGCCGCGCATATCCTGCGCATATTTGGTGTCGGAGGTCAGATCAAGCTTGCGGGGATCCTCCACCTCGCTCTCGATCCAGCGCACGTGCTGATAGGGCAAGCTGTCCATACGCACCTGCACACCGTATTCGTTGTTGAGGCGATGCTCAAGCACATCGAATTGCAGAGTGCCGACCACGCCGACAATGACCTCCTCCATACCGCTGGAGGGCTCCTGGAAGATCTGGATGGCACCCTCCTGCGCGATCTGGGTCATACCCTTGACGAATTGCTTGCGCTTCATCGTGTCCACCTGACGGACAAGGCGAAAAATTTCGGGCTCAAACGTGGGGATGCCTTCAAATATGAATTTGTTGCCCGGTGCACACAGCGTATCGCCGATGGAAAACATACCGGGATCAAACACGCCCATAATATCGCCCGCATACGCCTCTTCGATAATCTCGCGGTCGGACGCCATCATCTGCTGGGGCTGGGAGAGACGGAGCTTTTTGCCGCTTTGCACGTGGACGACCTCCATCCCCTTTTCAAAGCGGCCCGAGCAGATGCGCATAAACGCGATGCGGTCGCGGTGTGCCTTGTTCATATTCGCCTGGATCTTGAACACGAACGCCGAAAACGGGGTTTTCACGGGATCGATGATGCCCGTATCCGCTTTGCGGGGCAGGGGCGATGTGGTCATCTGCAAAAATTCCCGCAAAAACGGTTCCACGCCGAAGTTTGTCAGCGCCGAGCCGAAGAACACAGGTGACAGCGTGCCGTTGTGCACACGCTCCATATCCAGTTCACTGCCCGCGCCGTCAAGAAGCTCGATATCGTCCCGCAGCTGTGAGGCGGCCTGCTCGCCGACCAGCGCATCGAGTGCGTCATCCTCTAACTTCATGGCGGTTGCCTCGACTTCGTGGGCACCGTTGCCCTGCGCGGTAAACGCCAGCACCTCGCCCCTGCCGCGGTCGTACACGCCGCGAAAATCGCGTCCCGAGCCCATCGGCCAGTTGACAGGATAGGTTTCGATGCCGAGCACCTGCTCGATTTCCTCCAGCAGCTCAAAAGGATCGCGCGCTTCGCGGTCCATTTTGTTGATAAAGGTGAAGATCGGAATATGTCGCATCACGCAGACCTTAAACAGCTTCTTGGTCTGCCGCTCAACACCCTTCGAAGCATCAATGACCATCACCGCGTTATCCGCCGCCATCAGCGTGCGGTAGGTATCCTCGGAGAAGTCCTCGTGACCGGGGGTATCCAGAATATTGATGCAGTGATCGCCGTACTCGAACTGCAGTACCGACGAGGTCACAGAGATGCCGCGCTGTTTTTCAATTTCCATCCAGTCGGACACCGCGTGCTTCATCGAGCGTTTTCCCTTGACCATACCCGCGCTCTGGATCGCGCCTCCGTACAGCAGCAGTTTTTCGGTAAGTGTCGTTTTACCCGCATCAGGGTGCGAAATGATCGCAAATGTGCGGCGTTTGTTGATTTGTTTTTCCATTACAGTCCCAAAGCCTCCCGATTCGTTACATAGGCAATATCGTCACGGTGCGCCATCCGTCGGCAAAATTCCTCGATGCGCTCCCAGTTTTCGTTGACATCAAATTCGTAGCTGTGACCCCACACGGTGAACAGCATCGGCTCGTCGGGGTCTGCCTGCAAAAACGCCTGTGCAAGCTCAAACAAGCGACTGTCGTTGTGGTGGCAGGTGTGTCCCCAGCAAAGCGGCTGTGTCGGCAGGGCGAAGCGACCGCTGTCCTCGACGGTGCGGGAGTAGCGGATGCCCGCCCGCTCACACGCGGCGATCACCGCCTCGTTATACGCGCCGTAGGGGTACGCCATACCGATGACCTCTCTGCCGAACAATTTCTCAAGCGCCGCTCTGTCCCCCGCGATCTCCGCTTCCAGCTCCTCGGGCGACAGCGTTGTCAGATCAAGGTGATGGGCGGCGTGCACGGCGATCTCGTGTCCCGCGTACACCTGCGGTGCCTCGGCGGCGTCGATATAGGTCACACGGATGCCGCGTTGCCATTCGTTCCAGCCCTTCTGCTCATCAAGCAGTGCCGAGCTGACATTGAAGGTGCCCTTCATCCCGTAGCGATCCAGTATCCCGATCAGGCGTTTATCGGTCTGTACGCCGTCATCATAGCTGAAGGTCAGGGCTTTCTTTTTGCCGTTCCACATCGTCGGTCACCTCGCTTTTTGCCATAGTATACCATATAGTATGTGCAAGTGCAAATGGTTTTTCACAGAAAAAGATGCACGCGGATGGCGTGCATCTTTGCTATGTGTTCTATTACTCGCCGCGATGCTCTGCAAGAAGCTGCTTCATCTTGGCATGGGGATCGACAATGGTGCTGACCGACACATCGCAGTTGAGCGCCGCAATAAAGTACGCCGCGTACTTGGACACGTCAACCTCGTGGAACCACGCACGGTCCGCAAGCTCGGGACGGCGGTAGGTCAGGTTGGTGCCGAACACGCCGTGAAGCACGCCGTCGGCAACCGCTTTGTCGAACACCTCAAGGCCGTTGACAAACAGCGCATAGGTCGCGTAGGTGAAGATACGGTTGGCGTTGCGCTTTTTGAGCTCATAGGCGATGTCGAGCATCGAGTCACCCGAGCTGATGATGTCGTCCGCAATGAAGACGTCTTTACCGGCAACATCGTTGCCCAGATATTCGTGCGCAATGATCGGGTTGCGGCCGTTGACCAGACGCGAGAAGTCACGCTGCTTGTGGAACATACCGAGGTCAACGCCCATGATCGACGCATACAGCTTGTTGCGGCTCATAGCGCCCTCGTCAGGCGAAATAACCGCCAGATGATCCCAATCCGCACGGATGTCGGGCACGGCTTTAAACAGCGTCTTGAGCACCTGATAGGACGGCATAATGTTGTCGAAGCCCATCAGCGGGATCGCGTTGTGCACACGGGGATCGTGTGCGTCAAAGGTAATAATGTTGGAAACGCCCATTGCCGACAGCTCCTGCAGAGCCGCCGCGCAGTCGAGCGATTCGCGGTAGTTGCGGCGATGCTGTCTGCCGCCGTAAAGGATGGGCATCACCACGTTGATGCGGTGTGCCTTGCCGCTCACGGCCTGAATGATGCGCTTGAGATCCATATAGTGGTCATCGGGCGACATATGGTTTTCAATGCCGAACAGATCATAGGTGCAGGAATAGTTGCCCACATCGACAATGATGTACAGGTCATCGCCGCGGATGCTTTCCTTGATCAGACCCTTGGCATCACCCGACGAAAAACGCGGGCATTCCGCGGGAACAAGGAAGGTCTCCTCTTCGTAGTGTGTACCCTTTGCCCACTCGGTCAGGTAACCGTTGATGCGATCACCGAGCTCTTTCGCCGAGTTGAGCGCAATGATACGCAGGGGTGCAACCTGCTTTTCCTTGATGAACAGTTCTTCCGCACTTTTGATGTCAGTCATTGAACATTCCTCCTCGTGAGATCATACGCGAGCATTATAGCATTTTTCGACGGTCTTTGCAACCCAAAAAGCACATTCTCTTTGGAAAATTTCTTCTCATTCCGTCGGTTTTATCCGTAAATTATGCACAAATCCCTTTGCGGACACATACACTGTATCAAAGGCGGCACATCCGCGGGTAGATATCGCCCGCGGTGATCTCCAGCACCGCATAGTTGCCCGTCGAGCCGATCGCACCCGGGTTCAGAAGCACCAAGCCCTCGTGAAACGCCACGTCGGGAATGTGGGTGTGACCGTACAGGGCGGCGGCTGCCTCCTTTTCCCGCGCGGTGTAGGTCAGCGTCAGCAGACCCGACTTGACCCGCTCGGCATAGCCGTGGGTCAGATACAGCGCGGCACCACCGAGCGTGACGGTTTTATTGACGGGTACCGCCTCGCCCATATCGCAGTTACCGCGCACAATGTGCCACGGGCGCGTATCCTCCTGCGCCACCCGCAGTGCCTCCGATGCGCCGTCACCCAGATGGATGACCGCATCGGTCTGCGGTTCTTTGGCAAGCGCGTTGCGGATCGCCCGCTCGTTGCCGTGACTGTCCGACATAACCAGAATCCGTACCATACAACAGAAACCTCCCAAGGAGTGTGATCGTTTATGAATCAACCGTCTCCCGAACAAATGCAGGCGTTGTTGCAATACGCCTCTCAAAAATTAGGTATGCCGCCCGATCAGCTTGCCGCGCTGGTGAAAAACGGCGGCTATGAGGGGCTGACATCCTCCCTTTCGGACAACAGCCGCCGCACACTTGAGCGCCTTGCGGGTGATCCGCAAAAGCTGCAGGCATTGCTTTCTTCCCCACAGGTGCGCGAACTGTTAAAACGATTATAACACAGCGATGACAACATCTCAAGAGGAGGCGGTGAAAATGGACGATCTGTCGCAAAAGTTAGATCGCTTGTTGTCGTCTCCCGACGGGATGAAGCGCATTGAGGAATTGATGGGCGCTTTCGGCGCAACCGTTCCCGATGCACCCGCTCCCCCGCCGTCCGCTTCGCCGCTTCCCGCAGGCGCTGATACGGGGATGCTGCTCAAGCTCCTGCCACTTTTGTCACAGCTGAACCAAGAGGATGACACCGCCGCGCTGTTCCACGCCCTGCGCCCGCATCTGCAGGCCGATCGGCAGAAAAAGCTCGACGAAGCGGGACAGATGCTCCGCCTGATAAAGCTTCTGCCGCTTCTGTCGGAGCTGAAAGGAGGCGACAGTCCGTGAACAACGCCTTGTTTCGCCCCGCACAAAGCGGCAAGCCCGCCAAATCCGCCCCCGACAACGACCGCCTGCTGTTGCTGACCGTAGCGGTCATCCTCGTACACAACCGCGCCCCGCTCGAATTGGTGCTTGCCTTGCTGTATGCGGCGATATGAAAAAGAGGCTGTCCTTTTTCCACACCTATCACCATTGTCGTCATATAGCAAAGGGGCTGTCGCGTTAAGGAACAATTGCACAAACCATCTTGCCTCTCCCCCCGGGAGAGGTGGCACGAGCGCAAGCGAGTGACGGAGAGGGTAAAAAAAGGCGTGCTCACTTAGGGAGGAATTGCTTAGAATAGGGATTTCCTTCCGTAACAGATCTTCGCACACGTTGCCGTTGTTTAAAGACTTTTCGAGTTTATACATTTTAAAACGCTCATATTTTGAGTGCAAGACAAGGCAAAAAAGCCCGTCATCCTGTCGGATGGCGGGCTTTTTTAACGATGGCTTGTGCCAAAAGATGACGTTTTAAAGCGGTTAATCTCTAAGTGAGCACGCCTAAAGCATTGCTTTTTTGTTGAAAACCCTCTCAGTCTCGCCTGTCGGCTCGACAGCTCCCCCAAAGGGGGAGCCAAGAGAATTGTGTAAAATGTCCTTAACGCGACAGCCTCTTCTTATTATTCTTCTACGTCGGTCAGGTCTTCGTCGCGAATGACCTTCATCTCCTTGCGGTTGAACAGGTCATACATAACCGGAACGACAAACAGCGTCATCAGTGTGGCATAGACCATACCGCCGATGCACACGATGGCGATCGGCTGCATCATTTCGTTGCCGCTTCCCAGACCGACGGCGGTGATCACCAGGCCTAAAATGGTGGTCAACGAGGTCATCAGGATGGGACGCATACGGGTGACACCCGCTTCAAGCAGTGCCTCGTGCTTTTCCATACCCTCTGCGCGAAGCTGATTGACATAGTCAACCAGCACGATGCCGTTGTTGACGATGATGCCCGTCAGCATCACAAAGCCGATCACGGAAATGACACTCACCTCAAAGCCCGTGATGAGCAATGCCAGGAAGCCGCCCGTAAAGGCAAGCGGAATGGTGAACATCACGATGAGCGGCGATTTGAGCGACTGGAACTGCGCCACCATCACCAGATACACCAGCAGGATGCCCAGAAGCAGCATCAGCACCAGCTGCTCCATCGCTTCCATAATGGTTTCGTTTTCACCCGTAAATTCCACCGTCACGCCCTCGGGCAAGGTGATCCCTCCGACGATCTTCTGCACCTCGCTTGTCAGCAGGGTGACGTTGTGACCCTCTGCCACCTCCGCAGAAACGGTCAGGTAGCGTCGCTGATTCAGGCGGTTGATCGCGCTCGGGGACAAGCGTTCCTCAACGGTGGCGATCTCGCTGAGCTTCACCTCCTGCTCCTTGCCTTCACGGCCCGTGACCGTGAAGGTATATGCCTTGAGCTCTTCGGTCGTGACGGCATCTCCGCCGACGATCATCACATCGTAGGTTTTGCCGTTTTGAATCAGCGTGGTAGCGGTGGTATTGGTTTTCAGTGCCGCGGCGATCTCCTGGAACACCTGCGCCACGGTCAGTCCCTTGGCGGCGGCTTTTTGCTTATCCACCGAGAAATGAAGCTCGGGATCGGCATCCTCCATACCGTTGGAGATGTTTTGCAGTCCCTCGACATCCCCGATCGCCTCGGCAACCGTGTTTGCCGCCGCCTTGAGCGTTTCCAGATCATCGGCGAACACATCCATCGTCACGCCCGTGCCGCCGAGCATACCCATCATCGAATCCAATCCCGAGCCGCTTGCCGTGACGGTCGCATCCAGTCCCGCACACGCGTCATTGATCTGCTGTGCAATGGCACGGCTCTTTTTGAGATGGGATTCGTCGATGATGACATACATCGTCGCCGTAGTCGCGCTGGTTTGTCCCGTCATCATATCGCTTGCAAGCATCGCGCCGACCGTATCCACACCGTCAATTCCGGCAATGATCGCCGCCGCTTCATCGGTGACCGCTTTGGTCTGCGCAAGCGTCGTGCCCTCTTCGGTTTCCACCGAGACGGTGATCTGTGTGGAATTCATCGACGGCATAAACACGAAGCCTCGCATCAGAGCAAGCGTCGTGCTCACGACCAACAGCACCGCGGAAACGATCAGCACCGCCGCCTTATATCGCAATGCTCCGCTGAGCAAACGGCGGTACACATTCACACATTTATCAAAGAATTTGTGCGGCTTTTCCTGCGTGTTTTTAAGCAGGGTCGCCGACATCGCCGGCACCAGGGTCAGTGCCACGATCAGACTTGCCATCAGCGAATAACCGAGGGTCAGCGCCATATCCATAAAGAGCTGACGGGTCAGCCCCTCCACAAACACGATGGGCAAAAACACACAGACGGTCGTCAGGGTCGATGCCGCGATGGCACCCGCCACCTGCGAAGCACCCGACACCGCCGCACGCAACGGGTCCACGCCCTTGTTGCGTAAACGGTAAATATTCTCAAGCACCACGACCGAGTTGTCCACCAGCATACCGATGGACACCGCCAGCGCGGACATCGAGATCATATTGAGCGTCACACCCGAGAAATACATCAGCGTGATCGCAAACAGCACCGACAGCGGAATACTGCACAGCGTGATCAGCGTCGGCTTGAAATCCTTGAGGAACAGGAACAGCACCAGCACCGCAAAGAGTGCGCTGAGTAACAGATTCTGCAAGATGGAATCCACCATCATAAAGATGTAATCGCCCTGATCCATCAGCGTGGCAAATGCCAATCCCCCGTGCTCCTCGCACAGCTCATCAAAGCGGTCGTACAGATTTTCGGATACCTCTGCCGTCGCATACGTGGATTGCTTGGAGAAGGTGAGCAGCACGCCGTTTTCACCGTTGACCTTCGCGTAGATATCCTCACGGTTGTCCACCTTTTCCACAACCGCCACATCGCTCAGCCTGACGGGCTCAACGCCTTCCATATTCAGATCGATGAGCACCAGATCGCGAAGCTCCTCCACCGTATCGACCGTATCACCGACACTGACAAGGGTGGATAATCCGCCCTCGGACGCATAGCCCGCAGGCATCGAAAAGTTCTGCGCCATCAGAAGCGATGCCACCGTATCCATCGACAGGATCGCGGTCATATCGGCGCTCTCATACGCCGTCTTGCGTCCTTCCTCGATCGCGGCAAGACCTTCCTCGATCTGTGCCTGCGCCTGCTCAAGCTGCAGCTTGCCGAGCATCATCTGCGTGGTAGCTTCGCTCATCTGCAGCATTGCCGCCGTTTTCTGGCGTGCCAGCTCCTCATACGCGGCGTCGATCTGTGCCTGTCCCTCATCCAGCTGGGACATTGCATCCTCCAGCGCGGTGATGCCGCCCTGAAGCTGTGTTTTGCCGTTTTTCAGTTCTGTCAGGGAGCTGTCAAGCATCTCACGGCTCATACCGAGCTCGGCAAGTGTCGCGTCCACCGCCGACAGCCCCGCCTGCGCACCCGCGACCATCGCCTCCAGCCGCAGGATCTCCGTAGCGAGCGTCAGCTCGTTGAGCCCGCGCGCGGCAAGCTGTGCTTCACAGCTTGCCAGTCCCGCCTGCGTCGCCTTGTATCCGTCGGTTTCTTTAAGTGCCTCGACCGCCGCCTGCTTCTGCGCATCAGTCAGGTTCGCATCGGCATGGATCTGTGCGATCTGTGCATCGAAAACCTCCTGCTCGGCGCGATACTGCGCAAGCGAATCGCGCAGTGCTGTCAGCGCATTCAAATCGTTCTCAAGCGACTGCTTGCTGTCATCCAGCTGTGCCAGCGTATTCTGCAGGGTGGTCAGCGTGGCTTCGGTTTCCTCAAGCGCTTTGAGCTGATCGCGCAGCTCCTTGATCTGTGCCGTCAGCTCCACACGCGCCGCGTTGAGCTGTGCCTGTTTCTCGTTGAGCTGCCCCTCTGCTTCGGCGGTCTGGTTGTTGAGTGTATTTTTGCCCTCGTCCAGATCCTCTTCGCCGCTTTCCAGCTCGGCTTTTCCCGCCTCAATCTCCGCTTTGGCGTTTTCCAGCTCCTCAAGTGCCTTTTCCAGCTCCTTGTCGATCTGTTCGCGCAGAGAGGCGTTGAGTGCATCGAGCTTGTCCTCATCGAGCGTCACCTGTACCGTTTCACGGAGCAGACCCGAAACGGAAATGCTCGCGACACCCGCCGTACCCTCCAGCGAGGGGATCAGCGTGTTTTCGGCAAAATCGGACAGCTCCGCCGTGTCCATCCCGTCCATACTGACGGCACTGACCATCACGGGGAGCATATTCGGGTTGATCTTCAGGATCGTCGGTGTGCCGACCATCTCATCCCATCCGCCCTCGATCATACTGATCTTCTGAAGGATGTCCACCGTGATGCTGTCCATATTGACATCCTCTTCAAATTCGAGGATCACGGTGGAATAGTTCGCCGCCGAGGTGGAGGATACCGTCTTGATATCTTCAAGCGTTGCCATCGATTGCTCGAGCGGCCTTGACACCGTCTGCTCCACCTTTTCGGGTGTGGCACCGGGATAGGTCGTCAGCACCAGCACATACGGCAGATCGATGCTCGGCAACAGATCGGGGGTCATACGGGTATACGACACCACACCGAGCACGAACACCACGATCACCGCCACCAACACGGTGAGCGGTTTTTTGACACTGAATTTTGACATAAAAAGCGTACCGCCTTATTTATGGAGTATTGTGAACAATAATTCATTCTCATTATAGGGAGAAATGTAAAAAAGCGCAAGATGCCACACGGGCTCAAACTGTAAACTTTTCTTAAATTCTTCTTGCATCCTTCTTTTCAAGAGAGTATAATGGTTTTGATTGTCGAAATAAAGGAGTTTTTCCGCGCTATGATCCGCCTGGTAACCTGCGATATTGACGGCACCCTTCTGATGGAGGGTGAATGGGAGCTGGACCCCGCCTTTTTTGATGCGATCCGCCGCCTGCTTAAAAACGGCATTGCCTTTGCCGCGGCAAGCGGTCGCCAGCATTACCGCCTGCGCAAGATGTTTGAACCCGTCGCAAAGGACATCTTCTTCATCTGCGAAAACGGCGCGGTGGTGTATGAGGGAGATACCCCGCTCTCCGAAACACGGCTGGATCCCGTCAAGGCACGCAGACTGATGGAGCAGATCTTAGCGCACCCCGAATGCGAGATCCTCATTTCGGGTGCCGAGAGCTGTTATCTCCTCCCCAAAAAAGGCGAGGACTGCGACTATGTGCGTCACATCCGCGAAACCCTCGGCTACCGCACCGTCATTGTCCATTCGCTTGATGAGATCCGTGAGCCGATCATCAAGGTCACGGCAAGCCGCTGGGACGGTGTCGATGCCATCCTTGAGGATTTTGCGATGTGGAACACCGAATTCAGCGTCGCGGTGGCGGGAAAGGAATGGCTGGACTTCACGCTCGCCGACAAGGGTACGGGGCTGGACGACATCACCGCCCGTCTGGGCATCTCCAACGCTGAGGTGATGTCCTTCGGCGATAATTTCAACGACCTGCCGCTTCTGGAGAAGGTGGGGCATCCCTACATTATGGAGAACGGTGCTGAGGAGCTCAAACAGCGATTCCCCGACCACTGTGTGCGCGTTGCCGATACCCTGGAAGCGTTTTTGTCGGCACTTGCGTAAAAAAAATTGAAAAAACTCTTGAAAATCAATCGATGTATGATATACTGTCTTGAAACGAGGTGACGTCGATGGCGGCGAAAGCAAAAGCCGTATTCGTGTGCAGTGAATGCGGATACGAAACGGCACGCTGGAGCGGACAATGCCCCTCCTGCGGTGCGTGGAACTGTATGAACGAAGAGGTGCGCTCCAAAGCCGCTCCCGCGGCAACCGCACGCCCCGCCTCCGCCGTCACCCCCAAAAAGCTGTGCGACATTGACGAGCGGGACGATCCCCGTCTGCAAACGGGCATCCGCGAGCTTGACCGCGTGCTCGGCGGCGGCATTGTCCCCGGCGGGCTGATGCTCATCGGCGGCGATCCCGGCATCGGCAAATCCACCCTGTTGTTGCAGGTGTGCGCCAATCTGGGTGAGACCCGCTCCATTTTATACGTTTCGGGTGAGGAATCCGCACGGCAGATCCGTCTGCGCGCGACACGCCTCGGGGTCAACACCGATCGCCTGTTCGTACTGTGCGAGAACGATATGGACACCGTCTTAGCGGCGGTGGACAGCACCCGTCCCGATCTGCTGATCGTGGACTCCATCCAGACCATGACCCTTGCCGAGATCTCCTCGGGCGCGGGCAGTGTGACGCAGGTGCGCGAATGCACCTCGGCGATTATGCGGGCGTGCAAGGCGATCGACCTGCCCGTATTCATTGTCGGTCACGTCAACAAGGACGGCGCCATTGCCGGTCCGAAGGTGATGGAGCATATCGTCGATTGCGTACTCAGCTTTGAGGGTGACCGCAACACCACCTACCGCCTGCTCCGCTGTGCGAAAAACCGCTACGGCTCCACCAATGAGATCGGCGTGTTTGAAATGCGCGACAAGGGGCTGTGCGACGTGGAAAACCCGTCGCAGATGCTTTTGGCGGGACGGCTGGAAAACGTCAGCGGCACCTGCATTGCGTGTGCGGTCGAGGGCACCCGCCCGCTTTTAGCAGAGGTGCAGGGACTGGTCACCCCGACGGGCTTCGGTAATCCGCGCCGAATGTCCACGGGCTTTGACTACAACCGTCTCAACCTGATCTTAGCGGTGCTGGAAAAACGCGCAGGCTACTTCTTCTCCACGCTGGATGTGTACATCAACGTGGTGGGCGGTCTGCGACTGGACGAGCCCGCCGCCGATCTGGCGGTGGCGATCGCACTCATTTCCGGGCTCAAGGACACACCCGTGCCGATGAACGTGATGGCGTTCGGCGAGATCGGACTGTCGGGCGAGGTACGGGCGGTCAGCAACGCGCAGATGCGCGTGAACGAGGCAGCACGTCTGGGATTCACACATATTGTGTTGCCCGCACAGAATAGTAAAGGACTTGACGCGCCCGAGGGCGTCACTCTCACGGGAGTGCGCACCGTGCGCGAGGCATACGAAGCTGTCAAATGAGAGGAGACTCACTCATGGACAAGGTATACGGCATTATGCTGATCGGTTGCGGTCACATCGGCGGCGACCATTTAGACGATATGTACTGGCGCGATAACATCCGCGTCGTTGCCGTGGTCGATACCGACGAAGCGGCGGCGAAGCTGTTTGCCCGCAAATACAATGCGGAGCATTACGGCACCGACTACCGCGAGTTTCTGTCCCTTCCCGAAGTGGACATCGTGATCATCGCCACCTATGTCAACACCCACCTGCCCATCCTGAAGGATTGCGTGGCGGCGAAGAAGCACGTGCTGTGCGAAAAGCCCATCGCCACCTCCAAGGAAGAGGGTAAGGAGTTTTACCGCACCGTCAAGCAGGCGGAAGCAGACGGACTGCACGTGCTGATCGCGTATATTCTGCGTCACAACGCCACCTACAACAAGATGCGCGAGCTCATCTGGAACGGCGAGATCGGCGAGCTTCGCGTGGCACGTATGAGTCAGAATCACCACGCGCTCAACTGGCCGCGCTACAAGCGTCTGCTTCACGACTGCTCCCCCATTCTTGACTGCGGCGTGCACTATATGGACATCGTGCAGTGGTTCACAGGCTCCAAGGTCGTGGAGGTAATGGGTAACGGCGTCACCGTCGATGAGGACTTGGAACCCGGTATGGTTAACTACGGTATGATCGTAATGCGTCTGCAAAACGGTGCGATGGCATACTACGAAGCGGGCTGGGGTCAGACCTTCTCCTCAGCAAATGTCAAGGAATTCATCGGCACCAAGGGTCGTATCCGCCTGACGATGAATCAGCAACGCGCCACCGACACCGAAATGGGTGACTGCATTGAGCTGTTCCGCCTCGAAACGGGACAGACCGAGATCATCAACGTGCAGTGCAAATACAAACCGATGTACGCTCAGCTGTGCGCGCTGATCGACCTCATCGAAAACCGTCCCACCCACGCGCCCGACATCGAGCAGGCATACAGCGCCTTCAAGGTCGCCGTTGCCGCCGACCGCGCCGTGCGCGAAAGTGCCTTTGTGTACGTGGACGATGACTGATGCGCATCTGTTCCGCCTTACACGCAAGGCTGTCTGAAAACCAAAAAGCTGTCAACGCCCGCTTGAGCGTTGACAGCTTTTTTCTATTCCGTTATCGAATCAGCTTGCCGTCTTCATCGAAGGTGTAGTAGCCTGCGAAGAACGGATAGCCCTCCTCGGTAAAGACGCCCTCCACAAATTCCTTTGTCAGGTATTGCGTTTTGCCCTTTACCACCTTGTGTCCGTCGCCGATGAAATAGAAATCGCCCTCAAATTCCACTAACTGATAGGCTTTGAGACGGACATTGTTTCTGTAGAAGCCGTCGCCGACAACGCCGTTCCTGATGATCATTTTGCCCTCGGCATCAAAGCTGTAGGTGCCCGCCTGCATCGGCGTGCCGTCGGCATAGGTGAAGCCCGCCACATAGCTCTCGGACAGGTACACTGTCTTGTTTTTTGCCAGCTTGTGCGCGTCGCTGACGAAGTAGAAATTGCCCTCAAATTCCGCCAGTTGATACGCCTTGAGCTGAACATTGTTCTTGTAGAAATTGTCACCGACGGGGCCGTTCTTGATGATCATTTTGCCCTCGGCATCAAAACTGTAGGTACCCGCCTGCATCGGCGTGCCGTCGGGGTTGGTGTGTCCGCTGACGTAGCTGTCGTTCAGATACACGGTCTTGTTCTTTGCCAGCTTGTGTGCGTCGCTGACGAAATAATACTCACCCTCGAACTCCACTAACTGATATGCCTTGAGCTGGGTGTTGTTCTTGTAGAAATTGTCACCGACGGGACCGTTTTTGATGATCATTCTGCCCTCGGCATCGAAGGTGTAGGTGCCCGCCTGCATCGGCGTGCCGTCGGGGTTGGTGTGTCCGCTGACAAAGCTGTCGTTCAGATAGACATTTTTGCCCTTCACTAACTTATGTGCATCGCTGATGAAGTAGTAGTATCCTTCAAATTCCACTAACTGATATGCCTTGAGCTGGGTATTGTTCTTGTAGAAATTGTCACCGACGGGGCCGTTCTTGATGATCATTCTGCCCTCGGCATCGAAGGTGTAGGTGCCCGCCTGCATTGCACTGCCGTCGGGGTTGGTGTGTCCGCTGACAAAGCTGTCGTTCAGATAGACATTTTTGCCCTTCACTAACTTATGTGCATCGCTGATGAAGTAGTAGTATCCTTCAAATTCCACTAACTGATATGCCTTGAGCTGGGTGTTGTTCCTGTAGAAATTGTCACCGACAGGGCCGTTCTTGATGATCATTCTGCCCTCGGCATCAAAGGTGTAAGTGCCCGCCTGCATCGGCGTGCCGTCAGGGTTGGTGTGTCCGCTGACATAGCTGTCGTTCAGGTACACATTTTTGCCCTTTACCAGCTTGTGTGCGTCACTGATGAAGTAATGGTGTCCTTCAAATTCTACCAGCTGATATGCCTTGAGCTGGGTGTTGTTTTTATAGAATTTGTCGCCGACGGGTCCGTTCTTGATGATCATCTTGCCCTCGGCATCGAAGCTGTAGGTGCCCGCCGAAAGCGGTGTGCCGTCAGCATAGGTATGCCCGCTGACAAACGTATCGTTCAGATACACATTTTTGCTCTTCGCAAGCTTATTACCGTCGGAAACAAAATAAAACGCGCCGTTATGTGCCACTAACTGATACGCCTTGAGCTGGACATTGTTCTTGTAGAAATACTCCCCGAAGGGGCCGGTGTACGTTTTCGGCGTAACGGTCACGCCGCCGTCCACCCATGCGGCCTGCGGCTCATAGCCGTTGACCGTGCCGTCATAGGACGATGCCTGCGCATAACACAGACCGATCACCGACGATTGACGGATCTCCTGCTTTGCCTTGAGCGTCACCGTGGCAACCACCGTGTCCGCCGCTAATGCATAGCCGCGGATATCCATCGCCGTCATCCACACCTCGCCCTTATCGGTCAGCGGATGAAGCGGTTCGGGATTGACCGTCTGATACGAAAAGCGGGAGATCTTGCCTGCAAACACGCCCTCGACCCATTCCCACTGCGTATCGTCAAAGCACACATTGAGCTGCAGACCGTTGAGGTCGGCAACCTCGCTTGCCGTAATATTCAGCGTGACCGTTTCGCCTGCGGCAACACTGCCCTCGCAGGACACCGTCTCCACCGTATAGGTAACATAGGTTTCGGCAGGAACCGTTGTGGTGGGCGCCGTGACGGCAACACCGCCGTGTGCGACACCGCAGGTCAGTGCCTGAAACTCACAGACTGCCTGCGCGGAAACGGCCTTGGCGGTTTTGAGCGTGACCGCCGTATCCATCGTGATATCCGTAACCGCCTCAAAGCACAGGGTCACAACGGTATCATCCTGTGCAAAGCTGTGCTTTTGCAACGACAGCATCGTCATCCACACTTCCTTGACAGCACCGCTGATACCGATCGGTTCGTCGTTGACCGACAGCGTTGCGGACGGCTTTGCCGACACCGCCTCCTTGAAGGACAGGAACGTGCTGTCATACGCCACGCGGAGCTCTAAGCCGATCAGCTCGGAAACCTGCGACACGGTCAGCGCGATCTCCACCGTTTCGCCCGCTTTGATCGCCGTCTCGGTCTGCACCGTTTCCAGTGCAAAATCCGCATACGGCTGTGCGGGGGTCTGTGCCTCGCCTGCAAAAACCGTTGACACGCCGTTGATGTAGTTATATACGCACATCGCATCGAAAATATCCACCGTGCCGTCGCCGAACACATCCATTTTCGACAGATTGGCGGCGGTCATCCCCTGTTGACCGCTGATGTACTGCGTCACCGCCATCAGATCGGTCAGGTTGATCTTCCCGTCGCCGTTATAGTCGCCGCTGCCCACAGTCGTTGCGGCAATCGCCGTCTCCTGCGCCGAAGCAGGGGTGACCGCCATTCCCGCCATCGTACCGATCAGCAGGGCAATGCTCAACAAAATTGCTGAAACCGAGCGCTTCATTCGCCATTCTCCTTTGTTTTATCCGACTTTTCCTGTGTACAGATACTCCTGATTGTATCATACTGGATTTTCGGCAAAAAGTCAAATAGAATCTCAAAAAGAAGCAAGCCCCGCGGAGAGATCCGCAGGGCTTGCCGGTTTCCTTTTATTCTTCGTCGGTCTTGTTTTCCGCAATGACCTTTTCCGCCACGGCGTGCGGTGCTTCTTCGTAGCGCTCAAACACGATGGTGAAATAGCCTCTGCCCTGCGTCAACGAACGGAGCATCGTGGAATAATCCATCGCTTCCGCCATCGGAACTTCCGCCTCCACACAGGTCAGACCGTCCTCTGCAGGCTCCATACCCAGCACGCGACCGCGACGCTTGGTGATATCGCCCATAATGTCGCCCGTGTAATCGCCGGGGACATAGACCTTCATCGCGCCGATGGGCTCGAGCAACACGGGATTCGCCTCGGGAACGCCCGCTTTGTATGCAAGTGCTGCGGCGGTCTTGAACGCCATTTCCGAGGAGTCAACGGGATGGTACGAGCCGTCCACCAGTGTGGCTTTAAGACCGACCATCGGGAAGCCTGCCAGCACACCCTTCAGGGCGCTGTCGCGGATACCCTTTTCGACGGCGGGGAAGAAGTTCTTGGGCACCGAGCCGCCGAACACGCTTTCCTCAAACAGGATCTCATCGCCGTCGTGCGGTTCAAACACGATCCACACATCGCCGAACTGACCGTGACCGCCCGACTGCTTCTTGTGACGTCCCTGCACCTTGACCTGCTTGCGGATCGTCTCACGGTAAGGCACCTTCGGGGTCTCGAACTGCACCTCCACGCCGAACTTGTTCTTCAGCTTGGAAGCAATGACATCCAGATGCTGTTCACCGAGACCCGACAACACGGATTCCTTGGTTTCGCTGTTATATTCAAAGCGGATGGTGGGATCCTCCTCCATCAGCTTCATCAGCGAAGCGGCGATCTTTTCCTCGTCACCCTTATTCTTGGGAAGGACGGCGACGGACAGACACGGTGCTTCAAACACCACGGGCGGCAGGATGATCGGACGGATCGGCGAGCAGAGGGTATCGCCCGTGTTGGCGCCTGCCAGCTTGGCAACAGCACCGATATCGCCCGCAGGGACACACGGCGTTTCGGTCTGCTTCTTGCCGCAGACGGTATACAGCTTGCCGATGCGCTCCGTTGCACCCGTACGCATATTCATCAGGGTTGAATCGGAGGTGACCTTACCGCTGATGACCTTGAAATACACGAGCTTGCCGATAAACGGATCAACGACCGTCTTAAACACGATCGCCGCCGTCTGTGCGCTTTCGTTGACGGTCAGCGCCACTTCGTTGCCGTCGGGATCGACACCCGTCTCACCCGCAACCGTCTCCGCCCAGGGAGCCAGCCACGTCAAGCCGTTGAGAAGCTGATCCACGCCCTCTAACTCCTGTGCCGAGCCGCAGAAGATCGGCGCGATCTCGCCCTTACGGACGCCGCTTGCCAGACCGAGGATCAGCTCGTCGGGCGTAAATTCGATGCCCGAGAAGTATTTCTCCATCAGGTCCTCGCTGGTTTCGGCAACCGCTTCGTACATCGCGGTGCGCAGACCCTCTAAACGGTGCTCCATATCGGGAATGGGCACTTCGATCGCCTTGCCGTTTTCATAGCGGTAGGCGCGGTATTCCAGCAGGTTGACATAGCACTGCACCTTGTGATCCACGACATACGGAACCACGATCGGGCAGACCGTCGGACCGAAGGTTGCCTTCAGGTCTTCGAACACTTTATAGAAATCCGCGCTTTCGCGGTCGAGCTTATTCACAAACAGCAGCTTGGCAATGCCCTTTTTAGACGCCGCACGGTATGCCTTTTCGACACCGACGGTGACACCGCTCTTGCCCGAGATGACGATCAGGGCACTGCCCGCGGCGCGCATACCCTCACTCATACCGCCTGCAAAATCAAACAGACCGGGAGTGTCAAGCAGGTTCATCTTTGTATTTTTCCACTCGATCGGCACGATCGCCGTCGAAACCGAGGCTTTGCGGCGGATCTCTTCGGGATCAAAGTCGCTGACCGTATTACCGTCGGCAACGCGTCCGAGGCGGTCGGGGTTGGCAGTCAGATAATATGCCGCCTCCACAAGAGAGGTCTTGCCCGCGCCCGCGTGACCCGCGATGACGACGTTACGGATATTTTTCGCTGTATACTGCTTCATAGAACAGTCCCCTTTCGTCGGATGAGCAAGTGCCCACCCGTTGGTGAATTATCGGACACATATGTTGGCATTTTGAGGTGATTTTGTACAAAATGTTTCCAGTTGTCTATGTGCCTTTTGATAATTATATACGATTATTCCGAATTTTTCAACTGCTTTTTCAAAATAAATCGAAAAAGTGCCCCCGTTTTCAAAAAACGGGAGCACTTTTTTACAATTATGAACGGAATATACGGCCGACAAGCCAGCCGACAACACCGTAGACAACCACCGCAACGGGCAACAGCACCGCTTTGAGCACCACGCCGGTCGTAGCGGTAATGAACAGGCAGAACAGCATCGCCAGGATGCTCAGCACCATCTGCGAGATGAGCGATGCCCACACGCCGCGGCGCATACGGCAGCATTGCACCACGCCGAACGCCTTGGACACGGCGTGACCGCCGCACGCCAGCACCGCTTCGGTGCGCTCGGTCTGCGTATCGTGAAGCAGACCCTCATACACGCGACCTTCACCTGCGGAGAGCACCTCCACCGAACGGACGGGAAGCTCCATCACCTCGCACATCAGCGCTTCGGTGATATTCGGGTCGCAGGTGCGCACCGTGATGCGCGCGTGCTCGCGCTCAAGCGCACGGAGTTGTTTCTTGATCGCCTCGTTGGCAAGATAACTGACCACAAACATCGCTGACAGTTCACCGCCCGTGCTCAGATACACAACGGAGCGGTCGTCACGCACATAGCGGTCCTCATATTCCTTGGGAGGCACATCCACGCCGTGATTTTCGAGCAACCGACGGTTGCCGATGAGCACCCGTCTGCCGCCGACCCAGCCCGACAGACCCATATCCTGCTCGTACGCAAGGCTGTCCACCTCGCGCAGGATGTCCGTGCGGTTTTCGATCAGGCGGTGGAAGATCGGGCACAGCGGACCCTTGGCGGCGATCATCACCGCCGCGGCATCCGTGATCGCTTCGTCGATGCGTGTGCCTGAGAAGGTCTTGATGCCGTGGAGCTTGACCCGATCCTTCGGGAACAGCTCCGCCGCCTCGAAGATCACCGTTTTCGGGTGCTTGCCGAAGCTCTGAGCCGCTTCGAAGCCACCGATCATCGTGCCCTTGCGCAACGCCTTGCGGCACGAGCGCGACACCGCGCGTTGCACCGCAAACATTGACCAGCATGGCATACACAGCATCAGAGAAGTCACAAACAGCAACCACGCCCGTGCCCAGCCGTCGGGGAACAGCAAGCCGTAGCCCACCGCACACAGCACCGAAACGCCGAGCACCAGCGGCGCAAACCACCGCATCACGCGGTCAGCGGGGTCGGACGCATACGACATATCCAAAAAACGCGTCAGGAACGACACGCGGCGGAAATACACCACACGCGGCAGACCGTCCTCCCCTTCGGGATATCCTAATACATCCGCTACCTTCTGATCCTCCAGTAAGGTTGCGGCGTTTTTCTTTTGCTTTTCATTGCCGACAAAGCCGAAATTGGACTGAATGCGTCGGTTTTGCACCTGTCTGCCGAGCGCACCTGCGAGCAGTGCCATTCCCGCCGCCGCAGACAGAAAATACGCCTGCCCGTCTGAAACGGCCGCCGTTTGCGCAAATTGCGTTACGGTATAGACAAGACCCGTCACACCGCACAGCGCGGGCGGGGTATCCGCATCGGCGCGCAGTCGGAACAGTCCCTTCAGACCGCTTATGACAAGGCGGTGATTGACGCACAGCAGACCGATGAGTATCGCGGTATGCAATGCCACGAGCACCGACGGCGAAAACATCGTCAAAGAGCCGCTGTCGTACAGCACCGTCAGCACGATCAGCAGGATTTCCAGCACCGCACTTGCGATGACCGCCAGACCGCCCATACGGCGACGGTACGCCAGCTCACTGCGGATGGCATCCGCTTCGGCATATTCGTTGAAATCCTCCAACAGCTCCTCCGCAGAGGCGTCCTCCTCGGGAATCACCTCATCGGTGTCGCTTTCTTCCTCCTCGCCCGTCAGCTTGAAGCGTGCATGCTCCTCGGGCTCGGGGGTCTTGCCGCCCTCGATGATGCGGAAGCCGCTCACCTTTTCGCGACGGCGGCGCAGGAGCTCTTCCTCCACCTGCTCCTCGTCCATTTCCTCTTCATAGAAGTTTTCCAGCACCATCTGCCCTTCCAACTGACCGTCCAACTCCTGCGTATCGTGCAGGGGATCCGGCTCGGGCGGGGCTACCGACAGCACACGGGTGCGCATACTGACGGCAACGGTTTTCGGCGTTGCCTCTTCGGGTGCCGGGCGAAACGCGGGGATGCGCCTGGTGTCCTCTTCCTTTTTCTTTTGCACCGCCGCGGCAGGGGATTCCTCCGCCTTGCCGGGAGAGGCGACCTTGACATCCTCGTCCCCGTCCTCCTGCGGCTTTGCGCCGAACAGATCCACCGCACTTCGCGGACGGTGCGGATGCGCGGTGCGGGGGTGTTCAAATTTTTCAACCGCCGAAGGCGGTGCGGCGGGAGCAACAGCGGGTGTCTCCTGCGATGCCTGCTTTTTTTTCATTTCGTGTTCGAGCAAAATATCCTCCACGGACATATCGCGCTTCTTTTTCTCGTCCACCGTGCTCCCTCCTTTCTGTTTTCTTCGGAATTATTTCGGATTGCGCGCGGCAATGCCGCCGCGTTGACGCGCGGTCTCGTACAGCATCAGACTGCACGCCACCGACGCATTAAGCGAATTGACCTTGCCGACCATCGGCAGGCTGAGCACAAAATCGCACTGCTCCTTGACAAGACGACCGAGCCCGCGTCCTTCCGAGCCGACCACCAGCGCCACCGCGCCCGTCAGATCGGTCGCGCACCACGGCTCACCGTCCATATCCAGACCGTATACCCACACACCGCGCTCCTTCAGCTCGCGCAGGGTGTCGGTGATGTTCGTCACACGCGCCACGGGCACATATTCGATCGCACCCGCCGAGGCTTTGTACACCGCCGCTGTCAGTCCGACACTGCGGCGCTTAGGAATGATGACCCCGTGCGCACCCGTCGCTTCGGCACTGCGCACGATCGCACCTAAATTGTGCGGATCCTCAAGCTCATCACACACGATGAAGAACGGCGGCTCTGCGCGCTCCTCGGCAACGGCAAACAGATCCTCGAGGGTGGCGAATTCCTTGCACGCGGCAATCGCCGCCACGCCCTGATGATGCGGACCGCACATCGCGTCAAGCTTGCGCGAATCCACATCCTTGACAGGGATGCCGCGCTCACGTGCCTTGGCGATCAGAACCGCAGCACTGCCGCCGATGCCCTTGGCAACCAGCAGGCGGTCGATCTCCCGCCCCGAACGAAGTGCCTCACCGACGGCATTGCGCCCGGCGATCACATCCTCAAACGGTGCTTGCTCTTTTTGCTGACGCGGCTTGGGTTGACGTTCTTTCATCGCTGTCATTCCTCCGTTTTTTATATACTTGGTATTGTACCACACTTTTACACATAATAACAGCAGGGTTACAAAAATTTAACCCCCCGAACGGCACGGTTTGACGAAAAACGCGAAAAACCGCCTTTCGGATGTTGAAATGTTCACATTTATATGCTATAATGTCAAACTGGATGAATTTGATAATCACACTTCTTTTTCGGAAAGAGGCGTTTTGTTTATGACAACCAACAAGCAGTGGCGCTATAAACTGTCCGTGCGCATTTTGTCTTTATTGTGTGCGCTGATCCTCCTCATCGTCGGCAGCCTTCTGACCGCTTCGGGCATTTATGTGCGCTCGATGCTCGGTCTGATCAACTACGATGACGGCACAGAGGATTACAGCAACATCCCCACCCTGCCGACCGACTTCAACAACGGCTCGGTCACCAGCGAGATCAAGGATCCCGACCCCATCGACCTGAGCCATATGGAGCTTCGCGGCAACACCGAAAGCATCACCAACATTATGCTTTTGGGTGTGGACGGGCGCAAGACCGAGGGCTACACCGCCCGCTCGGATACCAATATGATCCTGTCGATCAACACCTCTGCCAAGACCATCAAGCTCGCCTCCATCCTGCGCGATGTGTGGGTGCCGCTGAGCGGACGCGATTACGACGGTGACGGTGAATTTGACTATGACAAGCTCAACGCCGCGTTTTACTACGGCGGCTTCCGCATGCTGTCGAACACCCTGGCGGACAGCTTCAAGCTCCGCATCGATCAATACATCGCCGTTGACTTTGTGGCGTTTGAGAAAGCCGTCGATGCGATGGGCGGCATTGATGTGGAGCTGAGTGCGGATGAGGCGATGTTTATTCCCGTGTGGTCGGACGATCCCGACCGCTTTGCGGATAATCCCGATTTAGAGCCGCTCGGCTACGAGGCGGGTGTGTATCACCTCAACGGTCAGCAGACGCTTGCCTACTGCCGCATCCGCAACCTCTATCCCGACAGCGATTTTGCCCGCCAGAACAACCAGCGCAAGGTCATCGACCTGCTGATGCAAAAGGCGAAATCGATGAATTTTGCCACCCTCAACAGCGTGCTGATCGCCGTTCTGCCCTATGTCAAAACCAATATGACCCAGCAGCAGCTGATCTCCTATGCTTCGCAGGCGTTGCAATACTACGACTTTGATATTTACAGCGATTTCTCGTTACCCTACGGCAACGGCGACTTTGAGAACCAGTGGATCGGCGGCGGTCTCGGACTGTGGCTGACCGATGCCGAAAGCTCAGCAAAGGCGTTGCACGAATATATCTACGGCGACCGCACCTCCAACGAGGATCCCGAGGAAAGCGAATCCGCCGAAAGCGACTATTAAGGAGCGATCAACCTATGAGTGTCAAACGTGTAGAGGATTTTATCACCACCATCCCCGATTTTCCAGAGGAAGGCATCCTGTTCCGCGATGTCACGACCGTCATCGGCAGTGCCGAGGGCTTCAAGTTAGCGGTTGACGAGTTGGCGGCATTGCTAAGCGACGTTGAATTCGATGTCATCGCCGGCACGGAATCCCGCGGCTTTATCTTTGGCACACCGCTTGCGTATCTGCTCAACAAGCCGTTTTTGCCCGTGCGCAAAAAGGGCAAGCTCCCCCGTCAAACCGTGCAAAAAACCTACGACCTCGAATACGGCAGTGCCACCATCGAGATCCACAAGGACGACCTCAAGCCCGGTCAGCGTGTGGTGCTGATCGACGATCTGATCGCCACGGGCGGTACCGCCAAGGCGGCGGCAGAGCTGATCGAGGAATGCGGCGGCAAGGTGGTGCGCATCGCGTTCCTGATCGAGCTCAAGGGGCTCAACGGCCGTGAGGTGCTCAAAAGCTACGATGTGCGCTCGGTCGTGCAATACGAAGGCAAATAAACAACCGTACATAAAACGCTTGCCCCATCCGTTCAAACGGATGGGGCAAGCGTTTTATGCGTCCAATTCCTGAACGATCTCATCCAGATCACTTTGCGGCACCAGATACGGGTGCAGCTTGGCACGGTCATCCCGTTTTTCGCCGTAGATGTACCCCTGGGCACACATAAACGCATTCCAGCGACGGTGCTCGATCACACGTCCCCGCTTATTGCGAAGGCCCGCTTTCTTCTCCTCCTGCTCGAAATACGCCGCATAGCGCGGGGTTTCAAACAGATCCAGGTGCAGTTTCTGCGCAATGGATGACAGGAACAGATAATCATAGCGGCAGTAGCTGTCCAACTCCCGTTTGGCATCAAACTCCGCCTTTTCAAAATCCGGGAACTTACTGCGGACAAATGCCCAGTGCATATGATATTTGAAGCTCTTGCGCTCCTCTTCCCCGTAGGTCACCGCCTTGTAGTTGTACATATCCGTGACACTGCCGATAAACTCGATGTTATACGGTATGCTTCTGTGGTTGCGGAAGCTCTGCTTCAGGTTTTCCGCCTTTGCCGCATCGTACACCACGGAATAGATCCGGACGGCTTCCTCCTTTGCGGTTCGGCCTTCACCTGCAGGATTCTTTTCCAGGCGGCCGAACAGCATCCTCAGATGCAATGCGGCTTTGATATTGGCATCGTCGTTGCCCAGTCCGATAAACACCGCTGTCGTGCGGCTCAGGCGCTCAAGATCCTCAAGCTCCCACGCAGTTTCATTCGTATCCTTCTTTTGGCAGGCGGCTTTCGGATCGGACAGCATTTTCCAGAAGGTCTGCGTCATCACATCCACACCGCTGAAGAAGCGCAGGGTATACTGCATATCATCCGTTGCGATCAGGTTGCTTTTCAGGTATATATCGGGACATTCGCCCTCCACCTTATCCTGCATCGCTTTATCCGTATCGACCACGTTGATCTCCAGACGGCAATCGGGAAGCTGATACATCCACAAAGCGGTCTTGAGGAATTCCATTCCGTGATACCCGCAACCGACCAGCAGGATCGAGATCACCTTGTCATCGGTTCCTTCGACAGGACGCGCCGTTTCGTGCAGGGCGGCGTTGCACAGCTCTTTCCAGGCAAGGCGTTGCATCGGATGCACACAACGTACACAAAATTCCATCACCTGCGTGATCTGCTCGGCACATTTATCGGCGGCCTCGTTGAATTCTTTTAAGGAACAGCATTCCACTGGGTTTTTGATGTGGGGGGAGACCTCCAGATTCACATCCGCGCGCATACGGTTGAGCGAGCTCAGGATGGCTTTATTTGCCTCCCCCGTCACCACAGCGTACACCTGAGGCGTCAGATTGCTGTTCGGCGCATGGAAATTGGCTAAGCCGATGGCATGGGTGACATTTTCGGATTCAACCTCGCTGACAAGAAAATACTGCAGCTTTGCAGGCATTCGGCGCGCGGAACGCTTGCGGATGGCTTTATCCAGTCGCACCACATCCCGCTTGCACAAATGCACATCCCTGAGAGCTTCGGCTTCACGGGACAGCTCATAATACTCCTCATTGTTTTCTTCAAACACATCGGTAAAGAAGAATACGGCATTGTCATCATCGGTGACCGTGTGAGCGATCGCCAGCGACCGCTCACTGAGCTCGTTGAAGACATACACATTCTTGCCGCGAAGAAACCACAGGCGGAACTGTACCGTGATCTCACTGACAAAGGACAACACAAAACCGGCAGTCGCCAAAGGAGAGATCAGACTCAGAACCACAAACCAGATCCAGCATCCCCCGCAGACCCATCCCCATCCGTGATCACCGAGGAATCGGAGAATCGCATCGCTTTCCAGACACGTCTTGACCGTCTCAAAATCCGTTTCGGCAAGGAAGGTGCGGATCGTCTGCACGCCCGACATAAAGACGGTAAACAGCAGCTTACCAAACCAACTGTTCACGACCGTAAGCTCATGCGACCAGTAGATCGGCAGCATAACCAGAAACACCGATGCGGCAAAGCCGATCAGCACCGCGCGCAGAGGGGTGATCGTCTGCGTCATCTGTTTGTGATATCTGGCTACCACAACCAACGTAGTAACAACACCTATAAAGGACAGTGCCAGAAATGGTAACAGCATCGTAATTCCTCCTTTTTAAAATCCTTGCAAGCCCGGCAGGGTTTGCTCCGTTTTGTACGAAAAAGCACTCCCGAATTGCCTCGAGAGTGCTGTTTGAACTTGTATATTATCCCTTGAGCGCGACAGCCGCCTTGGCTTTTTGTGCAATATTCTCGGCGCAAAGACCGTAGACCTTGAGAAGCTCCACCGCAGGACCCGAACGGCCGTAGGTGTCCTCCACGCCCACGCGGATCACGGGAACGGGAACCGTCTCGCACACCACTTCGGTCACGGCACTGCCAAGACCGCCGATGATGCTGTGCTCCTCCGCCGTCACGATGACGCCCGTCTCCTTCGCCGCGGCGATCACCGCTTCGCGGTCGATGGGTTTGATGGTCGCCATATTGATGATGCGCGCGCTGATACCCTCAGCGGCAAGCATATCGTACGCGATCAGCGCCTCATTGACCATCAGACCGGTGGCAATGATGGTGACATCGGTGCCGTCCTTGAGGACATTCGCTTTGCCGATCTCGAATTTGTAATCGTCGTCAAACACCGTCGGCACGGCAAGGCGACCGAAGCGCATATACACGGGACCGTGCATTGCCGCCGCCGCGGCAACCGCCTTCTTCGCCTCGTAGTAGTCCGCAGGATTGATGATGGTCATACCGGGGATGGTGCGCATCAGCGCGATATCCTCACAGCACTGGTGCGACGCGCCGTCCTCACCGACGGAGATACCCGCGTGGGTTGCACCGATCTTCACGTTCAGGCCGGGATAGCCGATAGAGTTGCGGATCTGCTCAAACGCGCGACCTGCCGCAAACATCGCAAAGCTCGAGGCAAACACTAACTTGCCCGAAGCGGCAAGACCTGCCGCAACGCACATCATATTGCCCTCGGCAATACCGGCATTGAAGAAGCGCTCGGGATGCGCCTTTTTGAACATACCCGTTTTGGTCGCGCCTGCAAGGTCCGCGTCCATCACGATGAGGTTGTCGTATTGATCGGCAAGCTCAATGAGCATTTCGCCGTAACCCTCACGGGTTGCAATTTTCTTAACGTCTGCCATGGTTTACGCCTCCAATTCCGCCAGTTGTGCGTTCAGTTCCGCCATTGCCGCTTCATACTGCTCGGCATTGGGAGCCACGCCGTGCCAGCCGACCTGATCTTCCATAAACGACACACCCTTGCCCTTGACCGTCTTGAGCACGATCGCGTAGGGCTTGCCCTTCGTCGCCTCGGCACGTGCCAGTGCCGCTTCGATCGCATCAAAATCGTGACCGTCGATCTCCTCGACCTCAAAGCCGAACGCCGCGAATTTCTCGGGGATCGGGTAGGGAGAGTTGACCTGGTCGAGCGTACCGTCGATCTGGAGGTTGTTGTTGTCCACCATAATGCAGAGATTGTCAAGCGTCTTGTGCGATGCGAACATAGCCGCCTCCCACACCTGACCTTCCTGGATCTCGCCGTCGCCGAGGAGCGCGTACACGCGGTAATCCGCATTGTCAAGCTTGCCGGCAAGTGCCATACCGACCGCCGCCGATACACCCTGACCGAGCGAGCCCGTGGACATATCGACACCGGGCGTACCCTTCATATCGGGGTGACCCTGCAGCATGGCACCCACGTGACGGAGCACCTGAATCTCGTCCGGCGAGAAGAAGCCTTTGTGTGCCAGCGCACCGTAATACGCCGGAGCCGCGTGACCCTTCGACAGCACAAAGCGGTCACGCTTGGGATCCTTGGGGTTCTGCGGATCCACATTCAGCTTTGCAAAATACAAATACGCGAGCACATCCGCCGCCGACAGCGAACCGCCGGGGTGACCGCTCTTTGCGTGAAACGTTCCTTCAATTGCCGCCATACGAATCTTTGTCGCCATCACGGCCAGTTGCTTTTTCTGACTTGCGTCCATAGGAATTCCGTCCTTTCATTGAGGGAATCTTCCGACTCCCAACCTTTGCCTTGTATATTATAGCACGGTTTTACGCAAATTAAAAGTTCTTATTCCATAAAAAATGCGGTTTTTTTAACTTTTTTGTCAATTTTTCCGTTTATGCTTGCTTTTTGTGCGGTTCATAGTGTATGATAGGGGCAGAAATTTTTGCAATCAAGGAGTTTTTGAAATGAAACGTTTTCTTGCCGCCGCTTTATGCGTACTGATGCTCGTTGCCCTGACCGCCTGCTCGTCCCCGAACAAGCCCACCGTCCCGCCCGTCGGCGAGACGCCCTCCATCCCGCTTGCCGAGGATGCTACGGGCAGTCCCTTTATCGGCGCGTGGACAGTGGATGCCAAGCAATCCATCCTCGAAAAGCTGATCTTTTCGGAAAACGGCACCCTGCAGGCGTTCTTTGAAACCCATCAGCTTGCAGGCGCCTTCTTTGAAGATGGTAACAACGTTAAGATTTACATCTCCCAACAGGTTCTGGAGGGCACGTTCACCGTGGACGGCGATGTGATCACCATCGTCACTGCGGACGATGTGCTGGTGCTCAAAAAAGTCTGATTTTGCAAACGAAAGAAGCTGTCACGCAATTGCGTGGCAGCTTCTTTTTTATCGGTCAATATTGAATTGCTCACCGCATCCGTATGTCTCATAGACATAGTCAATGTCCTTGTCGCCGCGTCCCGACAGACACACAAGGATCGAACCCGAGGGATGCTCCTTCGCATAGCGGATGGCATACGCAAGGGCGTGGGAGCTTTCGATGGCGGGGATGATGCCTTCATACTTGCACAGCAGGAAGAACGCCTCCATCGCTTCTTCATCGGTTGCCGTTTCATAATGCACACGGCCCTGATCGCGCAGATAGGCGTGCTCGGGACCGACACCGGGGTAGTCCAGCCCCGATGCAATGGAATACACGGGCTGAGGTTCACCGTTTTCGTCCTGCAGGACATAGCTCTTGAAGCCGTGGAGCATACCCTTGGTGCCGTACTGCATCGTTGCCGCGTGATCACCGACGGCACTGCCGCGCCCGAGAGGCTCGACGCCGTAGATCTCCACGGGATCGGCAAGGAACGGCGTGAACATCCCGAGGCTGTTGGAGCCGCCGCCGACACACGCACACACCGCATCGGGCATAATACCCGTCATTTCCAGGAACTGCGCACGAGCCTCTTCACCGATCACGTGCTGGAAATCGCGCACCATCTTCGGGAACGGGTGCGGCCCGAGGCAGGAGCCGATGCAATAGATCGCGTGATCGTATTCCTTGAGATACGCTTCAAATGCCGCATCCACCGCTTCCTTGAGCGTTTTCAGGCCGTGGGTGACGGGGATAACGTTCGCACCTAACATTTTCATACGGATGACATTGGGGTGCTGTTTGGCGATGTCCACCTCACCCATATAAATGTCGCAATCCATCCCGAAATACGCCGCCGCCGTGGCAAGAGCCACACCGTGCTGACCCGCGCCCGTTTCGGCGATCAGCTTTTTCTTGCCCATAAACTTGGCAAGCAGACCCTCACCCATACAGTGATTGAGCTTGTGTGCGCCCGTGTGGTTGAGGTCTTCGCGCTTGAGGTAGATCTGGCAGTTGCCGAACAGCTTGGACAGACGCTCACAGTGGTACACGGGCGTCGGACGACCCTGGAATTCCTTGCGGATACGGCGAAGCTCGTTGATGAACTGTGCCGAATGACAGATGGCTTCGTAGGCATCGTTTGCCTCCTTGAACGCGGGTTCCAGCTCGGGCGGCAAAAACGCACCGCCGTACTCGCCGAAATAGCCGTCCTCGGACGGGAATTCCTTGAGATAGTTGTCAAAATCCTTGTATTTATTCATGGTAAAACACTCCTTTTGCACCATACAGCTTATAAAACAGAAACGACCTCTGCTCCACATAGGAACAGAGGTCTGTTGCCACCCAAATGGTTCGTTTTCACGCACACGTGATGCGCTCTCATCATAACGGTTAGAGGTTCCGTCGGTGCCTACCGCCGCGTTTGTCGGTTTCGGACCGCCCTCACGGGGCCATTCGCACGCACATCCGTCACCGTCTCGCACCACCCGACAGCTCTCTGAAAACTTCCGCGCGCGTTACTTACACCCGTTCATCGGTTTAAAGTATAAAACTATGTAAAAGAGTGTATACCTTTTTAACGCTTTTGTCAAGTAGCAAATTAAAATATTTTTCAAAACGGACTCTTTCCGCTGATCTTGACAATCAGCTCGCGCACTTCTTCACCTGTGCAGATGTGCTCCAGTGCTGTTTGCGCATCCCCGACATACACATTGCGCCCGATCATCGTATCCGACACAGTGATCGCGTGGAAGCGGTTTTCATCCCGATACCGATACACCGTCACCGTGCCGTCGAGATAATCCTGCGACGCGGCAAGCCCCGCCGCAACATCCGCTTTCAACTGTGCGATCAGCTGATCGACCGTGATCGGCGGCATCACAAAATCCATATTGTCGATCTTTTCCCCGCGGATCCAGTCCTGATGCGTCAGCTCCGTATAGTCTTCACCGATGCGGATCGCCGCGTGCTCCACGCCGCACAGATACAGCACCGTTTTATCCTGCAATACGCCGATCTGTCTTGCGCGGGCAACCGTCTCAAATCCCGCATCCCCCGCTTGCAATATGTACGGGTAGCGCGACTCCGAGGAGGCATAGCCCGCAACGGACAGCGGATCATCCTCCAGTCGCCGGGCGGTTTTGAAATTCCACACGCCCGTGTGAAACGCCTTATCTTGATCGCGGTAGAACACCGTCACCGTGTCACCCTCAAGTGCCACGCTTGCAATGTCGCGAAATGCCCCGATCGGAACGGGATAGAGGCGGTAATCCCCGAAAAGCTCCTGCACGGTAACCGCCCCGTCCCTGACGCAGACAATGTGCTCGGGGGACGACGCATACACATCGGTGTAGCCCGTGGTAAGCTCACCCGTTACCGTGTTAAGATACTGATGGAGCGTCGGTGTGTTTATCCCCTTTTCCTTGAAGGTGATACGGATCACCGTCGGGGACAGCGGCGTTACCGTCAGGACATTGTTGCCGCTTTTCTGCGCAAACAGTGTGCCGCCGTCGAAATCCTTCACGCGGTACAGACGGTCGTTGTCGCTTTCCTGCTCCACCTCGTACGCAAAGCCGAAGGACAGCAGGATCCCGTCGGCAAGCGCGGGCATCGCCGACAGCGCGTGACGGGCGGAGGCAGAAGCATCCACGCGCCATCCCTCAGCACGATTATCACGGCGCAACACCGTCACCGACAGCCCCGCGTTTTCATACAGTGTCAGCGTATTTTCCTCCAACGTATAGGTACCGCAGACGACCGTCGGCGGTTCACCCGTGAACGCCATCTCAAAGCCCGCTTTTTCGGGAGGTGTATGCGGATACAGCGTCAGGAGCACTCCGTCAGCGTAACACATTGTCATCGGCTGGGTGTCGGCGCGGTAGGTTGTCAGATAGGGCGTCTGTGCGGGCTCAACGGCAAGCTTCACGATATCCTTTGCTTCGTTTTCACCCGACGAGCAAAGGATCACGGGCTCTTGCCCGACCGTGATCCGCGTAACCTCTTTGCCGTCAAGCAACAGCGGTCGCTGTGTCTCAATGACGGCTGTCTGCGTGTCGGGGTCACGGCTTTTCAGTGTGAACACCAGATCCCCGCCGCGGTGATCGGTCGCTGTCAGCGCCCGGGTATCCTCAAAGCGGATGCTGTACGCCTGCGTATAGGTATCGCCCTTTGCAAACACGTTTGTCACCGTGATGCTGACACACATATTGTCAAAATGCGGGGTCAGGGTCGGGGTCGGTGCGGGCTTGTGACACCCGACAAGCAAGCCGAGTGTTGCCAGTATTGCGGTTATCGCCCGAACCCATCTCGTCGTTTTCATTCTTCATCCCCCCAATCGCAACGGTGCGGCAGATCCCCTGTTTCGACGTTGACGATCATCGTATACGTTTCGGGATCGGCGGCAGGACCGTTTACCGTGATCTGCAGATACGGGTACTCGGTCATCTCAAACTGCGGACGCACGCCGAAGGCACTGTAAGAGGAAAGCACCGTCTGTCCGTTCGCGTTGAGTGCGTTGAAGCGATAATGCTGATTGATCCTTGTGAGCTCATAGCGATAAGCAAAACGGAACAGCGTGCCGTCCGACAGCGCGGGGGCTGCGGACTTTTTGTGGCGGTAGGAGGCTTTGGCATCGTACCGCCAGCCGCCGTTGCCGTCTGCGCGGAGCACATATTCCGTCAGACGGGCATCCTGTGTCAATATCAGCGTGTCCGCCGTCTGCTTATAGGTGCCGAACAGCACCTCCTCGCCGCACTGCAGACGGTAGCAATCCTCATACAGCCGCAACCGTGTGTCGCCGCTGTGATACACCGTTTCGGCAAGACTGTCCTTCTCCTTTACGGCGGAGGACGGCAGATGAAGCTGCAGGCTCACCCGTCCTTCATCCCTTGTTGTGTCCACCTCGACACTCTTGTTCATCGGCACCTCGATACGGCGTCCTTCTTCTCCGTATTGCGAAAACCGCACCGCCACGGACATATCCTCGGTGCTGACCTCCTCGATCACCATCTGCAAGGGCTGACCGCTTGCCGTGTGAAGAGACAAACGGTTCCCTTGCTCCACAAGAAGGGCATTGACCTCGGACACGGCTTCGTCCTCATATGTCACACAGACATAGGCATCCTTCAGCGTCGTTCTTGCCGGTGCGGGCGGATCGGTCATCAGCCACCATCCCAGCAGTATGCACGCGGCAGAAGCGATCGCAACCGTCACCGCAACGGGCTTTTTGTATGTGGCGATGCCCTTCACACGCGCCTCCACACCGACCTCACCAAAAGCAAGCGGGCACATCGCCACACGGCGGCGATCCACCGCCGCACTCAGCAGGGCGCGGGAGTAGCCTTTGCGTTCCTCGCGCGACAGATCCCTGATCACCCTTTCGTCGCAGGCAAATTCGATGTCGCGGCAAAACAGGATATACGCCACCCACAAAAGCGGGTGGAACCAATACACCGACAACAGCAAAAAGCCCAGCGGCTTGAGCAGATGATCGCCGCGTGCGATGTGTGCACGTTCGTGTGCCAGTGCGTGCTCACGCTCGGCATCCTCCATTGCATACGGCAGATAAATGCGCGGCACAACAATACCGAGAATAAACGGCGATGAAACCGTTTCACATTCATAGACATTGTGCTCCCGTCCGGTCGCCGTGCGCACCGTATTCTTCAGCCGCACATATGACACAACGGTATAGCCGATCATCCCGAGCAATCCGCACAGCCACACCCCGCACGCCGCCGCTTCCCACGGGATCGACGGCGTCGCTTCAGGCAGTACGGGCACGGCAGTCGGCTGATCGGGCGACGGGCTCACCGTCGGTGAGGTAACGGTCTCCTCCTGCACACTGTACACCGTTTGCGACAGCGGCTCGGGCATCAGGCTCACATCGCTTTCGATGGAAAACGGGCAGACCAGCCGCAATGCCACGATCGCCCACATCGCCACCGTGATCCACCGCGGTGTGCGTTTGCCGAACAGCCATCGCCACAGGATCAGGATCAGCACCGCCCATCCCGCCGCAAAGGCGGCATCGGCAAGCGCCCAGAACAGCGTTGTCATTCGTCCTCACCGTCCTCGATGATGCGTAAAATCTGCGCGATCTTCTCATCGGACAGATTCTGCCGCTTGGAAAACGCCGCCACAAACGCGGGCATCGATCCGCCGAAGCGCGAGCTCACCAGTTCATCGATCTGCGCGATCTCCGCTTCCTCGCGGGAAATGACCGCCGATACGATCGCGTTTTCACTCTTCACCACACCGCGGTCGGTCAGACGGCGGATCACCGTGTAGGTGGTGGTCTTGCTCCACCCAAGCTCCTCTTTACACAGCTTTGCAAGAGCGGTGCTGTTGATCGGCTCGTGCTCCCACAGGATCAGGCAGAAGCGGTATTCGCTTTCAAAAATTTTCGGTTTATCCATAAGGCTCCCTCCAAGAAAAGGTCTAATGCGTTAGACTACATTTGTATTCTAACGCATTAGACCGATTTTGTCAAGAGGTTTTTCCCAAATAGGCATCACACCGCGGATCACCGCCGTTGCGCCCGATGCGGCACGGCACACAGGCCGTGCCGTTGCAACGAATTTGTGTGATGCGACCCGTTCCCTGCAAAACAAAAAAGAGAAGGTTCGCGTGAACCTTCTCTTTTTCTTCCGTAAGGATGATGCGGCGGTTTTCTCCGCGATCGATCATCACGTAACCCGAGACAGCCTTTTGTCTCAATTCCGAATCATCTTGCCGTTCTCGTCAAATTCATAATAACCCGGGGCAAACGGAGTGCCGTTCACGAACGAAGCACCCAGATAGAGTCTCTTGTTCTTCGCCAGCTTGTGGTAATCGTTGATAAAGTAGTAGTCACCCTCAAACTCCACCAGCTGATATGCCTTGAGGAACGTATTGTTCTTGTAGAAATAGTCACCCACAGGACCGTTCTTCACGATCATTTTGCCGTCGGCATCAAACTCGTAGTATCCGACCGCCAGCGGTGTGCCGTCGGCGTAGGTGAAGCCACCGACAAATTGCTCGGTCAGGTACAGACGGGTGTTCTTCGCCAGCTTATGATAATCGTTGACGAAGTAGTAGTCACCCTCAAATTCCACCAGCTGATACGCCTTGAGGAACGTATTGTTCTTGTAGAAATAGTCACCCACAGGGCCGTTCTTGACGATCATTTTGCCGTCGGCATCGAACTCGTAGGATCCGACCGCCAGCGGTGTGCCGTCGGCGTAGGTGAAGCCGCCGACAAATTGCTCGCCCAGATACAGGCGGGTGTTCTTCGCCAGCTTATGATAATCGTTGATGAAGTAGAGGTTGCCTTCAAATTCCACCAGCTGATATGCATCCAGTCTTGTTCCGCCGCGATACATATACTCGCCTTTGATCTCGGTCAAATCTTTAATGACATACGGGATGTTGTTCTCCTTGGCATACTGCAATGCCTGCGAATGGTTGTATACATACAGCGTGAGCTCGGAGCAATCGTAAAATACCGCTTTTCCGATATGCGTCACACAAGCAGGAATCTCCACCGTCGTCAGTATATCGCAATTGGCAAATGCAAAGTCGGCAATTGCCGTCACGGCAAAGCCATCCAACGTTTCGGGAATCACCAGTTTTGATTCCACGGCACGGCAGTTTGTGATGGTACAGGTGACACCATCCTCATTCACCATATAATCCAAACCGATCTTGGTCGTAGTAGTAGTCGTCGTAGTGGTCGTCGTAGTGGTCGTCGTAGTGGTCGTCGTAGTGGTCGTCGTAGTGGTCGTAGTAGTAGTCGTAGTAGTAGTGGTCGTCGTAGTAGTGGTCGTAGTAGTGGTCGTCGTGGTAGTGGTCGTAGTAGTAGTGGTCGTGGTCTTCTCAATGACCGTCACCGTACCGTCAACGCAGGTCAGCGCCACCGTTGCATCCTTCTCCGAAGAACCGTCGTTAGCGTTGATATCGTTATCGGGAACGCTGACACGGATGTCGGATGTCACCGCACCGTCAAGCACCTTGAAGGTCAGTGTGAACATCGTTCCGCCGACAGCCGAACCTGCCGCCTTGCTGCTTGCAAACAGCAGTTTTGCCACGCCGGGCTGAGGTGTCACAAACATCCACGCACAGCTCTCGGGGAAGATCTCGCCGTTGAGGCTGTCGAAATACGGACATTCGGAATCCTCGTTGACCTCCTGAAGCTCCAGGGAGGCGGGATCGTAATCGATACGAAGCAGACCGTTGACCATATAATGGTCGTCCGACACGACAACATCCACCGTGATGACATCTCCCTCGGTAGCAGTCACCGACTCCACCGTAAAGGTGATCGGCACAGCCGCCGTGGTGGTCGTGGTCACGGTCGTCGTGGTAGTCGTCGCGGTCGTGGTGGTCGCGGACTCTTCCGGTTCGCCCTCACACACGATCTCGGCGTTGAGCAGGGCTTCGTTCCCCATTTCAATGGTGATGTTCGCCCATTCGCTTTGGGTACCGCCGTAATACACCGTCGTAAGGGAATCGCACAAACTGAAAGCCGACTCATCGATCGTTGTCACACCGCGCGGAATATAGATGGAATGCAGAGATAAGCAATTCATAAACGCGTACATCGGAATGTAGGTGATCGCATCGGACAGCCACACGCTCGACAGACCGCGGCAATCCTCAAAAGCCGCTAAATCGATAGTGGTCACGGTCGAAGGGAACGTGTATACCGGGCAGTCCACCCCCTGCGGGAAACGGAGCACCTTCGTTTCATCCTTGTTCAGCAACGCACCGGAATCAGAGGTGTATGCCGTGTTGGCGGGATCCACCTCAATGAATTGCAGGGAGGTGCAAGCGGAGGAAATGTTCCAGCCGATATAGGTCACGCCCGCAGGGATCGTGATGCTTTCAAGAGAGGTACAATAATCAAACACGGTTGCACCGATGCGACGCAAGGACGACGGCAGGCTGACCTCTCTCAGGGCTGAGCATCTGGCAAACGCAAAGTCCTCAATACCTTCCAAGCCTTCGGGCAGAGTAATGAATTCAACAGAATCACAGTCGCTGAATGCGTTGTTGTTGATCACCGCAACGGGATAGCCGCCGAGTGTCGCGGGAACATCCACCACCGGCTCTTCACCGACATACCGCATCACGGTTGCCTTGGAATCGTAAACCGTATACGCAAACGATCCCTCTTTGAATTCTTCGGCTGTTGCCGTTACCGGAACCGCGACAGCGGTGAACATCGACAACAGCATTGCCAGGCTCAACACAACACTGAGCCACGCTTTCTTGCTCATACTTGTTTGCCTCCTTATAAAAACGGTTGCTGTAATTTGATTATAGCACACACTTGTAAAAATACAAGTGTTTTAATCGTCCTCTTCGTCCTCTTCGGGCTTCGGGAACACCTCGATATGTACCGAACCGATGCGGCGGTCATCCATTTCCGTCACGGTGAACACCGCATTTTCAAAGGTGACCTGCGGATGCTCGTCCGCGTCGGGGATGCGTCCCAGAATGGACATCAAAAAGCCGCCGAGCGTTTCATAGTCGCCCTCGGGGATCTCCATATCCAGCAGCTCCGCCACCTCGTCGATGTCGGTGGTGCCGTCCACCTCATAGCGGTTCTCATCAAGCTGTTTGACCTCATCCTGCTCGTTGTCGTATTCATCCTGCATATTGCCGACGATCGCCTCGAGCAGATCCTCCATCGTCACAATGCCCGCGATGCCGCCGTATTCGTCCACGATCATCGTCATCTGCATATGCGCGGCGGTCATTTCCGAGAACAGCTCGCCGCATTTTTTGGTTTCGGGCACAAACAGCGGCTCGCGCATCATTGAGCGCACCGTCACCGCCTCGGGAAGCGATTTGCCGACATACGGAAGCAGGTCTTTGATATACAGCACACCGATCACGTGGTCGATATCCTCCTCATACACAGGCAAACGCGACACACCGTTGCTCACCGCCGCGTGAAGAGCTTCATCCACCGTGTCATCCGCATCAATGGCTTCCACATCGGTACGCGGCGTCATAATATCCGCCGCTGTCAGGTCGTCAAACTCGAAAATGTTGTTGATCATTTCCTTCTGACTGCCCTCGATCACGCCCTTTTCCTCGCCGACATCGACAAGCAGACGGATCTCTTCCTCGGTGACGTTTTCATCCATCGCCGCAGGGTCGATGCCGAACAGCCGTGACAGCACATCCGCCAGGCACGACAGCAACCATTGAAGCGGCGTCACAAGCGACAGCATCATACGCAAAAAGCCAAGCAGGGCAAACGCCACCTCTTTGGATTTCGCCGCCACAATGCGTCGGGGAAGCAGTTCCCCGAGCAACAGCCACACAAACACCGCGCAAAGCACCGTCAATGCCGCCGCGATCGCCTCGGGCAACACGGGTATCGCGGGCATCAGGGCGCAAAGCCACCCTTTAAACGGCGGATACACCACGATCATCGACGCGGCGGCAAACGCAAAGCCGAGCAACACATTGCACAGCCGCACCGTTTCCGTAAACCGCACCGCATTTTTTGTCAGCTTCAAAGCGCGCTTGGCTTTTTTGTCGCCGTCCTCGGCAAGCTTTGCCAGCTGGGCATCGCTCATCGCCACCAGCGCCAGCTGCGCGCACGAAACCAACATATTCACAAGAAACAACAGAACCATCCAGAAAATACTCCACCAGATCGCCGTATTGGCAGGGTCATCCGTCACCGAAGCCAACTCCTTTTTATACTATAATTCTATGTTATCAGCCGAACGGGATAAAATTGGTCGTTCCCGTCGTAGGTGCCGTTGTTTCGGGCACCGCACTGATATATACATAAATATAGGCGCCCTCGGTCACGGGGTCACCCGGTGCCACCGAGAGGCTGTCCACGCGTCCGCGCGGCTGATCCGAATAGGTCACCTCGACCACCCCTACGTAATAGCCGAGCGTCTCCAGGAAGGTAACCGCCGAATCGCGTTCCCAGCCGATGACATCCACCATCGCTTTTTCGGCAGGGCCGTCGCTGATGAATACCTCGATCACGCTGTTGACCTCCGCATACGTTTCGGGCAACGGATCCTGCGACACGATCATTCCCGCAGGAACGGAATCGCTGTATTCCTTACCCTTGACGTGCACGGTCATATTGCCGCGCAGCTGACGGTCCATCACATCCTCAAGCGACAAGCCGACTACGTTTTCCACCGCATACTGATTGGCATTCGGTTTGCTCGGCTCGGTCGGCGCCGTCGTCGTTGTGGTGGTCGTCGGCGTCGTGTTGACGGGCGGTTGCGGGAGCGGATCCTTTCGGAACGGACTACCCGCGATCAACAGCACGGCAATGATCACCGCCATCACGCCGCACAGCACAGCCAGCACCGTGACCGCCGTTTTGGACGCACCGCCCTTTTGCTCGGGCAGGTCGTCCCTTTCATCCTCCAGCGCATCCTCACGAAGTGCTTCCACAACGGGAGCGGTCGTCAGGCGATCCCGAAGCTGTTCCACCGTCGGGATGCGGCGACGCGCATTGAGCATCAATGCATCGCACAGCGTCGGCGCAATGTGGGCAGGCCACTGCTGTGCCAAGTTGGCAGGCACCATCAACGATGCCACCTTGTTGACGCGGTCGGGCGCCGCGGGCGGCTCTTCACCCGTCAGGGCATACAGCATCGTCGCACCGATGGCGTACACATCCGCCTCCTGCGAGACCGCTTCCCCTTCCTTATACTGCTCGGGTGCCGCATAGCCGACAGGCTGAGCGGTCTGCAGTTCACCGCCCGTGATACGCACGGCAGGCAACTGCCAGCCGTCCAGGCGCAAGCGGTTTTCGCTGTCCACCAAAATGGAATCGGGCGAAATGCCCAGATGGTACAGCCCCGCCGCGTGAACGGAGATCAGCGAGGACAGAAGCGGCACAAACAGCGGACGCGCCGCCTCCCACTTCATATGACCGCCGACCGTTTCCAGATAGCGGCGGAACGGCACACCCTCCACGTGATCGGCAATGGTATACATCGTGCCGTTGGCTTCAAACATATCGTAAACGGGGATCATCGCGGGCACCTCGCGCAGACGCGCAATGATGCGGCTTTGCTTGCGGAACTGCTCATAGCACTCGTCAAAAGCGGTTTCCTTTCCGTCCGCCGCAAGCACCTGAAGCGACAGACGCTGTGCGATCCCTTCGGGGAAGAATTCCCGCACCAGCACGGTGTTTTTGGATGTCTTGTCATAGCCGATATACACGATCGCGTCACTGCGCTTTTCGAGCGCACGACCGATCACATACCGCTCACCGAGACGGGTGCGCACAGGCAGATATCCCGCGGGGTTTTGCCCCGTCACGGGATACCCGCAGTGATAGCAATTATCGGAAAATTCGCTGATGGGTTGCATACAACCCATACAAAAGCGTTCGTTTCCCATACGTCAGTCCTCCTACAATCCTTATTGATAGCGGCGTCTCAGCTTTTGCTGGCGCACGTCGTTTCCTACAAACAACAGCGGCTCGTATGTGCCGATAAGTCTTGAGGCGATCTGCTCGCCGTAATGCCGCTCGATGGCATCGCCGTCGAGATTGGTGCTGATGATCGTCGGACGTCCCGCAAGCATTCTGCCGTTGATGAGCGCATACAAGGCGCTGGTGTAAAACGGCGAGGAAAATTCCGTGCCGAGGTCGTCCAGGATCAACAGATCGCAATCGATCAGTGTGCGCTCGGTGTCACCCTGCGCTCTGCCGAAGTGCTCACTTTCAAGCTGATGCAAAAATGCCTGCACCGTGCCGTAGATCACGTTTGCCTCCCGCTCGCACGCCTTGGCGGCGATCGCCAGCGACAGGTGGGTCTTGCCCGTACCCGTGCCGCCGCGAAGCAACAGACTCGGGCGGTCGGTATTGAAGCCGTCGGCGTACCAGCGGCAATAGTCGATCACGCTTTGCATATGCTCGCGCGGCGAGCAACCCAACTCATCGTCATACGCATCGCTGTAAAAGGTCATATCCAGTGTCTCAAACGAGGTCAGCTTCATCCCCGTCAGCGCGCGCAGCTTTTCCGCCGCTTTTTCTCGGAGAAGTGCCGTGCGGCATTGGCAGGAGCGACCGTTCACAAAGCCCGTGTCCTCACACGCCTTGCAGGTGTATTGCGGCTCAAACGTCGTGACCGCTTCGCCCGTATCCCGCATCATCTGCGCGATCTCTGCCTGCGCGGCAAGATTCTCGCGGCGGATCGCGTCGATCTGTTGCGCATCACCGCCCGCAAGGATCACCTGTGCCAGACGTCGCACCGATCCCGACATCACCGACTCTAACTCACACACGCGCGGGTTACGGCGCATACGGGCGTGAAGCTCCGCGGCACGTTGCTGCGCGGACAGGCGGCGGTCATCCAGCACGCGCTGAACCGCCTCGTAAATCTCCTTTGCATATGCCACGTGGGTCAATCCTCCTTCGGGGGTGTGGGGCGGTGTCGCCGCACCATTTTTTCATAATCGTCAAGATCGTACGACGGCGCACGGTCGGTCGCCGTTTTCATACGCGATTTTGACGGTGCTTTCTTTTTGGGCGGTGCGGGCTCGGTTGCCAGCTCCGCCTTGGCGGCATCCGCCGTTGTCGCACCGCACGCGTGCAGACGTTCCATCACGCGGTCGGCGTAATTGATCTGAAACTTGCCGGTTTTTTCCGTCGTATACGTTGCCGCCGCTTCGATGACCTCGCGCGGCAGCTTCCATTCGTAAATCCAGCGCCGTGCCGCTTCCTTCTGCGCCAGCGTCGGACGCACGGCATCCAGCGACAGCCATTCGCACAGCGTGTCCCACGCCTGCGCGCGCTGTTCAAGCTTCTGCAGATACGCATCCGCCGCCTCAAAGGTGTTGATGCCGTCCTGCGCCCAACCGATGGCGGTTTTTTCAATGTATGCCATTTTGCCCTTGCCGTGCTGAACAGCATAGCCGATGACCATCAGAATGACCTCGGGCGGCAACGACAGCTCGCGGTATAAGTATAAAAACACCGACATATCCGACGGCGACAGAATTTTCCCGAGCTTGGAGGCGGCGGTTTCGAGCAGTGCCGAAAAGGAGGCATCCTCCGCCTTGCACTGCACCACCTGCGCGCGTGTCGGATAGGCGGTCTGTGACAAGGCACCGCCGACGGTCATCCCCGCAGAGGGCGTCGGTGCCGTCTCACTCACGGGAACGGCGATCTCCTGCACGGGCTCTGCCGCGACAGGCTTTGCGGCAGGAGCTTGTCCCGCCGTCGGGGTGTCCGCACAAAGCAATCCGCACTGTACCCAGTAGGAAAACGCCTCTTCGCAGACGGCGGATGTGACACCGCACGCCGCGGCACACGCCGCCGCATCAAACTCTCCCTGTCCGGCACACGCCAGCCAGACGAGCACCTTCACCTGCGGCGCACTCGCCAATTTCAGCTGTTGTGCCGCCGCTTTGGGAATTGCCGCCGTATCAAACGCATACGGTCGCTCCCACGCGTATTGCAATGTCGTCACCCCCTTTTTATAAAATAGTACAAAACTCCGATTAGACCATTATACACAATAATTGCCGTACTTGCAAGAAAAATATAATTTTCTCGGAATCGCTTGACTTTTTCGCGGTTATATGATATCCTTTTGATATCAAAAGATATTACTTTGATATCAGCAAGGAGGACAGGCATGCACGCTGTTCATTCGAAAAGGTGCCGTTGTGGCTGATCTGCCCAAAAAGCAGATTCCGCTTCGTCTGTCGCCGTCACTGTACGACGCTCTTGCTGAATGGGCGGAAGAGGATTTCCGCTCGGTCAACGGTCAGATCGAATATCTTTTGACACAATGCCTTCGTTATCACGAAAAGAACGGATCCCTCCCGCAGGACAGACCCCCCTCTGTCTCCTCGGATTAACTTTCCTCCCTTAAAAACCATCCGTTCTTATTGAAAAAAGCAGTCGCGGTCCCCCTTTCCGCTGACTGCTTTTTTATTTATACCGTTTATACCATAATCACCCGAATCGGTTTTTCTGTTACGCTACGGTTGAGAGGTATCACCGTGCACGGGGAGGGTATACAAAAACAGCAAACACAACAGCATCATCGCACACAGCCCGCTTGCCGACGCAAGCGGGTTTTCTTGTGAAAACGCCGATATCGCCGCATTCGCCTGCGCGCTTGTCGGATGCCATCCCCGCAACAGCACCGCCGAAAGCGTCCCGCCGAGCAGAGCGTGGAGCAGGCGCGCGCGGAAAAAGCCGCGATCCATCAGCGACAGCGAGGCGGTGCGGGAGGCGATCTGCCCGTGCACCGACAGCCCGCCGAAGCCGAGCGCCGCTCCCAACCAGAACGGTGCCGCCATCCCCATCCGCGCCGCCTCCACGCATCCCGTGCTGACCTCCGTCACGCACCCGAGGAGACATCGCCACAGCGGCGAAAGCGCCTGCCCGAACAGGGCATCCCCCACCGACAGGGCTCCCGACGCCAGCAATACAAATCCGCACATCGACAGCAAGGACTGCACTGCCGCGTGAACACTTTGTGCCACTGCCGCTCCGAGCGGCTCCGACGGTGTTGCCAAGCAGGGCATAGGTCCCGCCTTCCGACGTTCGATGAGTGCCACGATCCCGAATGACAGCCAATGTGCCGCCAACAGCCGTATCCCCGCCGAAGCCGAGCCGAGCATCCCGACCCCGATCCCGCCGATGATAAACGCAGGGCCTGCGCTGACACAGCAGCGAAGCAACCGCCGCCCCTCTTCCCTGCCGATCTCCCCCTGCTCACACAGCGTTGCCACCGCGTTTGCCCCTGACGGATAGCCGCCGATAAGCGAAATGATCATCGCCGCCGCAGCATTGCCCGAAAAGCCGAATACACGCCTCATCAGCGGTGACAGCCGCCGACCCACCCCGCTTGCTGTGCCGCTGCGGATCACAAATCCCGACAGCACCAAAAACGGAAATAACGAGGGGATCAACAGCTCCCCACACACGGCAAGACCGTGCCTGACGCCTGTCTGCACCGCCTGCGGAAAGGCTAACAGCAGTCCTGCCGCCGCTGTACATACCGCAAGTACGCCCCACCGCCCGAGTGTTTTTGCCGACCACACCGCCACACGCATCGTCCCTTTACCCCTTTCGAGTCGTCTACGCCATATATACGCCTTGTCCGTGAGCATTATTCGCGCAAACCGCTCATACACTTAAGCTGACAGGAGATACCCGAACCTGTTACGCCAGGACGGAAGGGGTGTGGCACTATGGGACTGACCCACAAAGCCGAACAGCTTTTGGAGCTGCCGATGGGAACCCTGTCGGGGGAAGCCCGCGTAGAGATCCTCGGCAACCGACAGGTCTGCATCGCGGGACATTGTGATATCCGCGAATACGAAGAGGATCTTGTGCGGCTGAACACCCGCGCGGGAGAACTGCTCATCCGCGGCGACCGCCTGACGCTGGATAACCTGTACAGCGGCGGTGTCTCGGTGAGCGGACGCATTTTATCCGTGGAGTTGGAGTGAAGACAATGCACATCTGGGAGATCTGGCGATGGCTCCGCGGCGTGGTGGTGTTCCGCGCCGAGGGCGGTCTGTGTGAGCGCTTTTTATCGTTGCTGTGCGCACTGGATCCGCCGCTGGATATGTGGGATATCCGTCGCGAAAGCACCGCCGTTACGGTCAGCTGCCGTGCGTCGGATTATCGCCGTTTGCGTCACGTTGCCCGCCGCACGGGCACGCGGGTGCGCTCCGTGCGGCATTACGGCTTGCCGTTTTCGGCAAAGCCGCTGATCAGACGTCCGGGGATCGTCATCGGAACGGCACTTGCCGTGGTGCTGTATATGCTTCTGAGCAGTCGCATCTGGCTTGTGGATGTGCAGACGGAGGATCCCGCTCTGGTCGCCCGCATCGAAGCCGTGCTTGCCGACCACGGCGTCGGCATCGGGTTGCCGATGAAAGAGGTGGACATTCCCTCCCTGCGGATGCAGGCAATCGCACAAATTCAAGAAATCAATCAGTTGTCCCTTTATTTCGACGGAAGTATCGCCCGCGTTGGTGTACAATTACAAAAGCCGGGTGCTTCACCGCCCGACACGCACCCCTGCCACATCTACGCCGCACAGGACGGACGCATCGTCTCCCTGCGCGCCACCGTCGGACAACCGACCGTGATGGAGGGTGAAGCCGTCCTGCAAGGCGATCTGCTCGTCAGCGGTATCACGCAGACGGCGCAGGGGCCGCTGTTCCATCACGCCACTGCCGTTGTTCTTGCCGAAACCACCCGCACCTTCGAAGAATGCATCACGCTGACCGAATCGGTGCCGTGTGACGGGCGGATCATCGAACAGCCGTCGCTGACGATCCTGTCGTGGACGCTTCCGCTGTACAGCCCCTTCACCCCCGACGGAACGTGGACGGTTTCCGAGCACGAGCGCTTTTTGTCCCTGTTCGGCACCTCCCTCCCGATCGGCATCACAAGCACACGGTACACCGAGCAGACGCAGACAACCGTCACCTACACCCGCGAGCAGGCGGAAGCTCTGGCACGGGAACGCTTGGAAACACGCGCCCGCACCGTGCTGAAGGAAGCGCAAATCGACCGTGTGCAATGGAACGGTGTATGGGAGGGCGAGAGGTACTGCCTGCGTGCCGTATACCGATGCACCGAAGATATTGCTAAGGAAATCCCTTTGCTATCACCTTAGAAAGGACCGAAGAGAGTATGAGACGTTATGTTCCCGAAGGAATCCTGATGGATACCCCGCAAAACCGCACCGCCCTGAGCGATCCGTCACGGCTTTTGGCCGCCAAGGAGCGCGAGGAGGTGCTGGAAGCCCGCGCCGTGCTGTGCGACAACCACCACAACCTGCGTGTCGAATTACCCTGTATGGAGGGGATCATCCCGCATAATGAGGGTGCGATCGGCATCGCCGAGGGCACCGTGCGCGACATCGCGTTGCTGTCCCGCGTGGGCAAGCCCGTCAGCTTTGTGGTGTCCTCCATTGAAACCCTGCCCGACGGGCATACCCGCGCCCTGCTGTCCCGCCGCCGCGCTCAACAGCTTTGCAAGGAGCAGTTTTTGTCCAAGCTGCACATCGGCGATGTCATCCCCGCCCGCGTGACAAGGCTTGAGAGCTTCGGTGCCTTTTGCGATATCGGATGCGGCTCGGTGGCACTTCTGCCCATCGCGTGTATGTCGGTCAGCCGCATTTCTCACCCTCGTGACCGTGTTGCTGTCGGAGATCTGCTGCGCTGTGTCGTCACCTCCTTAGAGGAAGGGCGCATCTGCCTGTCGATGCGCGAGCTTTTAGGAACGTGGGAGGAAAATGCCGCGCTGTTTTCACAGGGCGAAACGGTGCTCGGCACCATCCGTTCCATCGAGCCCTACGGCATTTTCGTGGAGCTTGCCCCCAATCTTGCGGGACTTGCCGAGCCGTTTGAGGGTGCGCGTGTCGGACAGACGGCAGGCGTGTTTATCAAGAGCATTCTCCCCGAAAAGATGAAGATCAAGCTGATCATCATCGACACGCATGACCCCGTCGGCAAGCCCGCTCCCCTGCGCTGGTTCACCGAGGAGGATCACATCGAAAACTGGTGCTACGCACCGCAACGCCATTGACCGCTGCGTAGGCAAAGGCAAATAAACCCGAACCTGCCTTACACGGCAGCCTATCGGTGCTTTTTGTCTTGCCGTCATAGCAAGGCGCCAGCCTTGCAAAAATGAGCGCAAACCCGCACGGATACAAGCGACGAGCAAAACCGTAAATGGTTCGATTCCCGTCAGCTTAAGGTATCCTCTTGACAAAACGGTAAAATCTGCGTATACTTCTTTTCACAAAGCCGGTTCGAAATCCATCCCGGCTGAGAGACACATTGTCTCCCGAACCAAAACTAGGAGGGTATACCGTATGAAATCATCATCGTCTCTGCACCGTCTGACCGTCGCCGGTATGATCGCCGCGCTGTACACTGCGCTGACACTGATCCTGCCGTTTGCGTCGTTCGGACCGGTGCAGATCCGTTTTTCGGAGATGCTCACCGTTCTTCCCGTCCTTACAGCGGATGCTGTTCCGGGACTGGCGCTCGGCTGTGCCATAGCCAATGCCGTCGGTATGGCGATGGGCGCGAATATAGCGGGCGGCTGGGACATCCTTGTCGGCACATCGGCAACACTTCTTGCGGCGCTGTGCTCCTACGCTCTGCGCAATGTGCGGTTCAAGGGCCTGCCGATCCTGTCCACCCTGCCGCCCGTGCTGTTCAACGCTCTGCTGGTCGGCGGTGAGCTGTGCCTTGTGATCTTCGGCAATGTCGAACCCGTACCGCTGTTGCTGACAATGGCGCAGGTGGGACTCGGACAGCTGTTGCCGTGCATCGGCGGCGGTTTATTGCTCTTTAAATGCATAGAAAACAGCGGATTTGCGCAGAAATTCACCCGAAAACCCTGAAAATCCGCAAAAAACCGCCTGCTTCGCTCTTGCAATTTAACGCAAAGTAGTCTACAATAAGGGTGAAGAAGATTGCTTCTTCACACTCTCAGGCATTCGTCTGATGAAAGGAGACAAAACGCCAATGCAAAAGATCATTCGCAAGAAGGTGTATGACACCGAGACCGCTACCCCGATTGCTTCGGCTGTGTACGGTGCGTTCGGCGATCCCGCCGGCTATGAAGAGATCCTGTATCAGGCTCCCGAAGGACACTACTTCCTCTTTGGCCGCGGCGGCGAGGATTCTCCCTATCCGGAAGAGAAGATCACCGCAATGTCCAAGGATCGTGCCACTGCTTGGGCTGTGGATCACAACTAATTCCCCTGCACAAAAAACCGCATCCGCCCGAAATCTTTTGGTGCGGATGCGGTTTCTTTTTCAAGGAGTGAACCGCGTTTATGAAATGGCAATTTATGGGTACGGCGGCAGCAGAAGGCTTTCCCGCTGTTTTTTGCGAATGCGACACCTGCCGCCGTGCACGTGAAGCAGGCGGTAAAAATCTGCGGATGCGCTCGGGATTGCTCATCAACGATACGACGATGATCGATCTGTGTCCCGATGCGCTGACCTTTTCTCAACGCTTCGGTGTGCGCCTGTCGGCGGTGCGGGATCTGTTCTTCACCCATTCCCATTGCGACCACTGCGATGTCGAGGAGCTGAGTATGCGCCGCAATCCCGTGTTTTGTCAGCTCCCCGATGACCGCCCGATGAATGTGTATATGAATGATACCGCGCTCGAGCGCCTCAAGGGATTTATGCCGTATGATGACGCCGTGTACACAAGCTATCTGAACATCACGATGCTCGACTATTTCAAGCCGTTTGAAACCGAAAGCGGACTGAAGCTGACCTATATGCCCAGCGATCACGCGGGCGAAGAACGGTCGGGCTTTTATCTCATCGACGACGGCAAGGTAAAAGCCGTCTATGCCCACGACACCGGCTTTTTCCTCCCCGAAACGATGGCATTCCTCAAAACGCAGAAGATCGATCTCATCAGCCTTGACTGCACCTTCGGTAAAAATTCCAACGGCGGTTACGGACATATGGGCATCCCCGACAACCGCCTGATGGTGGAAGAATTGCGCAAGGCAGGTGCCCTCTCGGACGACACCAAGGTGATCATCCACCATTTCACCCACAACTGCGGCCAGCTCCACGAGGAATTGGAAGCCGAGGTCGCCGCCGACGGCTGGCTGGTGTCCTATGACGGTATGGTGATCGAAATCTGATGCGCTGTTTCAACCAAACTGTACAAGAGATGTCACCCCGCTCAAAATAGCGCCGCGATGCCTCTTCTTTTATGCTTTTCAGAGTTTTTCACATTCTGCAAATTTTATCTTGACAAATCCGCATAAATCCCGTATACTAATTGGGCAACGAAACCAAAACGGTTTTGCGCACCGCAATGGGACATAACGGGTCTGACTCGAAATCTTGTCACGATCTCGGATGCCCCACCCCTTCAAAACGGCTACACAAAGCCAATTGCGGCAGGTCGCCTGACCGCCGAAACCGCTCTTTTCTAAAGAGATTTCTAAAAAACCGAATATTCGCGTTAACCTCGCTACGAGCGAGTTAACATATACGGAAGCGTATCGAAGTGGTCATAACGGGCCTGACTCGAAATCAGGTAGCCTTCACGGGCTCGTGGGTTCGAATCCCACCGCTTCCGCCAAAGGACAAGATTTTTGATCTTGTCCTTTTTTCTTTGCCCGAATCACTATTTTTACTTGAATCTTTTCACCCGCTCGAACAAGATCACTTATCATGTCCTTTTCACGTGCTTGTGGATTCGAACCCCACAACCGTCAAATCCCCAGTTCCTTTAGAGTTTTTTAGAAATGAACAAGGGCCGCCGCTTAATCGCGACGGCCCTTGTTCTTATTTAAAGCATTACGATCCTATTATACTAAATCCTCATTAATTTTGATCAACCAAAAGAGTTTTTATCACATTGAAATACTCTTTCATTTCTTCATCTTTTGGATTAACAAACAGCGCAAAATTAATTTGCCCCAAAAGATGATTCAAATAATTCGCACGGCTTTCATTGATACGCTCTAAATGCGATTCTACACCGAATTTTTTAATATAGTACACTTGCTGACGGATTTGCTTTCTTTTTTCTTTGGAAATTTGCATATGAGAGTTGACAACAATTCCTGTCACTTCTTGTCTTGCATTCCGCCTTGCAACCCGTGTTTTATCTGGGTTAATTACAAATCCTTCATCATACACCAATTTGCTTATATCTTTAATAACATGATGAGGGTTAAAATCTCCCGAGAAGGTCAAATCATCTGCATACCGAGTGTATCGTATTTTTCTCTGAGATGTATATTGACTAATTTTATTGTCTAATATACGCATTCTAAGATTGGAAAGATACGGACTTGTAGGCGCTCCTTGAGGCAAAACATTATTTAAGCAACATAGATATGCCAAAAAACAAGACAACTCATGAAAATATCCCATATCTTCAAAAATTTTCGTAACATCTCTAACAGATATGGAAGAAAAAAATTCTTTTATATCCATTGTCAACACAATACTTTGTGCTCTATGGAACCTTGCATTGTGTTTCAATGTGCGTCCTTTATAATATGCTTTAGCGTATTCGCTAATCGGGCATTTTTCAAGTATATTTTCAAGAATCCAAGATTGAACAAATTTCAAATCCGGTAATGGTTCGTCAATCTCACGTTTCTTGCCATTACTCTTCGGAATAGTAAAGTGCCTGTAAAAACGATCTGCAGCATATGCCATATTACATACATATTGGTGTTCCATCCCAATAAGAAGCGAAAAATGCTCGGGGGAAGAAATTATCGGCAAATCATTGTCGAACAAATTTTTCGAATAGGCGATATACTTTTGGATATATACAGAATCTTTATGCCGTGCTTTACATTCTTTTTTTATATTTTTCTCAACAACTTCCCATTTCATATAATCCCCCCTCCATCTGATATAACACCTTGCAGACTACATCACTAAAGATTTCTTCATGCATCGCATTTGTGATCGCTCACAAATGCGATGCATGCGCGAGCAACACGTTGCGAAGCTGCGTCTACTTTTAGCCTTTTGGTTCCACCAAAAGATAAAAGTAGACGCAAGGCTTGAAAGGCAGTTCTTAAATGATTGACGACTCGCCAATCTGTATTCATAGAATACGTTCTGATGTAGTCTGCAAGATGTTATATCTTTCTTTTTTTGGGTAATATTATTTCACTTGAAGAAATCGGTTCCTTATACAAGTGTTCCTGCGGTAATATCCATCTGTCCTTCTTTCTAGGCATAACTTTTGAAATGTTTTCTTCTAAGAGATGCAACCCTTGTGCTGTCAAATTAATCTCCGAATCTAACACCACAACATTACCTTTTTCTTGCTGCTCTTGAATTAACATTGCAATTTGAGAAAGCGACAACCCTCTATTTCGCAATAAAGAAATTCTGCCGCCGGATCCAATTATTTTTAATAATAAAAGCTCATTAGAGAGCATCCTAATCACCTCGGAAATGGTGCATATTTATTTTTGCCTTTGTTTTGAAACCAGTAGATTGGAAAAGTATTGTTAGGTGTTCTCATCATTTTCACAAGCGCCTCAGAAGCTCCATATCCAAACTGAAAGTCATCGCTCACGCCTATTTTCTTTTCTATACGTCGCATTATTTCTGCTTGTTCTTCGCTACCATTTGAAGTGATTCCTTTATCACGACCAACACCGGTATACATCTGGTATCCTTTGCTTTTTAAACTTTCAATTCCAAAGTTCATGCCTACCAAAGAAAGTATAACCATCTCATCTTTGGTTATTTGGCGATCCAAGAAATACTGTGTAGCTCTTTCAACAGTTTCTCCTGTTCCTATAAAGTCATCAATCAAACATAATGTGCAATCAGTTTTCACTGATTCAAGATTAACTTTACTAGGCGAATCAGTGTACTCTATCGAAAATTCAGGATATTTGCTTCTTATTGCATTTAAATGTGCTTTTACCATATACAATAAAAAAACAGAACTTTTGGTCTTTCCGAAGTCCTCCTCCGGAAGCAATGGACACAAATAAATCTTTTTTCCTCTTGGAAATTCATATGATTGAATAAAGGCGTTGAAAACACTTGAAAAAAGTCTACTATATTCACTTTCTTGTATCCACAAAAAATTTTCTGTTAGTTCAATTATCAATTCGCCCTGTTCTTTATCTAGCTCGGCTATCATTTTGCAAAACTTATCAAATACGTTGTCATCAAAAGAATCTTGTATGGGCCACTTCTTTCGTATAAACAATTCCCGTATGCGTGCCATATCGCGTATAGATAAATCTGGAGACCTCTGATTTTTACCCTTAAGATACAAAACAGCCATCTCCTTGTTGTGTTTTCATCATTATAACACTTATCAACAAGTTTCGCAACGATTTTTACTTCAATTAATGTTTTCGCCACACTCCAATAATCTTTTTTATAAATCTATTCTCACCCTTTTCTTCGTTTCTGCCGTTTGAATTCCTTCATCAGTCCCACATACACCTCATTCTTATTCGTGGCGATCATCTCAACCGATGCCAACCAGGCGATCCAGTCGGCTTTGACGCACAGCATCACATGACCGACGACGGTGCCGCGGATGCGTTTGTCGCGCACGAGTTTGGTGATGACTTTCGCTTCACTTCCGCACAGCTTTGCCGCCGTGACGGCGGGCAGAGCATCGGGCAGCTCTGCCCACCGTGCGGTCAACCACAAGCGGAACGCTTCGGCGGTGGCGGCATCCGCGTTGATCGGCGGGCGATACGGTTTCGGTCGCTCGTTCTTATGACTGCTGAACTGTCCCGTCAGAGCGGCAATCAGCACGGCATCCGTCTCCATCCGCACCTTGAACGCTTCGGCATCCTCAACACGCACGCGGTATTTGTGCGTGGTGCCGCCCGTGTTTTCGTGCGGGATCAGATTGTGATCCATCAGATATTTCATCTTTCGCGTGGAGATGTGCAGGTATTGCCTGAGCTGACTGCCGCTCATATATTCCATGCCGCTACCCCTTTCTTACTTTCCCGCCAGTACATTGCCGATGATATCGGCGCTGATCTGTTTGCCCTCTTTGTCAAGGTGCGCGTAGATATTCGCCGTGGTAGCGATGTCGGAGTGCCCGAGGAACCTCGACACCAGAATCAGCGGCACACCCTCGGCGATGAGGAGACTTGCGAAGGTGTGGCGCAGATCGTGATAGCGAATCTTGCGCAGTCCGTATTTCTTGAGCACCCGATCGTAGCGGTTTGTCACATAAGACGGCTTTACCAGCCGCCCGAGCTGATCGGTGCAAACATAATCGTCAAAGGTACGGTCGTAACTGCCGCGGAACAGCTGGCGGTACATTTCCTGCTTTTCCTTATGCTCTTTGAGCATTGCCAGGATCGGTTTCGGGATCACGAGCGTACGGCGGCTGGAACTGTTCTTCATCTCCTCAACAGGCTTCGCGATCCCTTTGCCGTTTTTATCTTTGGAATCGATCACCTTTGTGTCGATCAGCACCGTGCCTTCCGCCCAGTTGATGCGCGACCACCGTATACCGAGCGCTTCGCTTCGACGCACGCCGAGTCCGCCCGCGAGCATGATCGCGGGGTAGATCGTTTCCTCGCGCGTGACATCCAGCAGGAGGATCAGTTCCTCTTTGGTGTAGCAATCGGCGGTGTATTTTTGTTTCTTAGGACGGTCGATGCGATCAAACGGATTGACATCGATGCGTTCCGTTTTCACCGCCTGCTTGAATGCGCTGTGCAACAGTGTGTGATAGTGAAGCACCGTGTTCTCACCGCACCCGAGCGAGTAGAGGAACTCATAGAATTCCTCAATATCCTTCGGTCGCAGGTTGCTGACTGTCAGCGATGGGTGTTTGGTGAAGTGTTGTTTGATGCGACCGTGAACGAGCGTGCCGTAACTGCGCACGGTGCTTTCCTGCAATGTTTTCTCCACGCGCGTGAGGTGCGCACAGAGGAAGGTGTAGATCGGGATGTCGGCATCGGGTCGGTCGCCACGCAGAAGCCGCTCGTTGTACTCATCCTCGAACCGCGCGACCGTTTCGCGGAACGCTTTATTCGCCGCCGCTTTGCCGACGGTATCGGGCAGTCCCAGTGCGCGCCACACCGCTTTGGATTTTCCGTCCTCACGGATGTTGATCACGGCATACAGTCTGCCGCTTTTTGCCTGCATACTCGCGGCAAGGGTTTGTCTTTTCGCCATAATTTTCACGCTCCTTTTTGATTGGCAACACGAACACTACCATAACTCTTGTCACAAGTCCAGATAATGTTTCGCGGATAAAAATGTTCGTTTGGGTACACATTTGCACCGCCGCTTTTTTGTAAGAATGTAATAAGCAATGACTTCGCCACACGCTGTTCCCTGCCGACTTTCACGGCGGGGATTTCGTTTTCTTTGATCAGCTTGTACACCGTCTTGGTGCTGACGCGCAGAATCTCTGCCACCTCTTTGACGGTGAGCGCATCGGGATAGATGCGCAGGTCTTTTTGCAGTTGTCGTTTTGTCATTCGATCATCATCCTTTCACATTATCGACATCGACCAGCCGAAGCCTTCGTCCATGTCTTCATCTTCGTCCCCGTCATCGACGGGCATGTCTTCTGCGGGCGTCTGATGCATCATCAACCCTGCGGCAACACCGATTGCTGTTCCGATCGCGGCGGCGGTGTCCTTTGCTTCCTGACGCTTCTTCTGTTCCTCGGGATCGTCGGTGTTACCCTGCATCGCGCCTGCCGCCGCACCGATGGCACCGACACCGATCACACCGACATCGACACTCGACTCCGCTTCAATCGGTTCTTCTTGTTTCACTTCCGTATACACGCCGCGCGTGTCTTCCCAACCCGTGGTGCGCGCATCGTCACCGATGCCGCGGCGGATATCAAACTCCGCATCCATATTGGCTTTTTCATATTTCGCATCGTGCAGACGGATGTCGCGGCACTTGTAACCGCTCGGGCAGGTGTAGGTAATATATTTGCGCTCGGGTGTCCAGGTGACCTTGTACCCGCGCTTTTTCATGCGACGGATAAATTCTTCGCGCGTACCACTGTGCGCCATCGCATCGTCGATTGCCGCCATCAGTCGGAACTTCCAGCTCTCACCTTTCGCGGCGGCTCGGTATTCGCGTGATGACATCTTCTCACCGCCGCCCTGATAGGTCTTGAGTGTTGACAGTCCGTGTGCTTTGCACACCTCATCGTTGAGCGCGCGCAATTCATACAGCGTGTTCGGCCCTTGCCGCAACTTGTATCCGCTCTCGAACGCGACCGAGTTGATCACAAAATGATTGTGCCAATGTCCCGTGTCGCAGTGTGTGGCAACCATCACTTCGTGACCGGGCCATGCTTTCGCGGCGAACTCCAACCCGATCGCATGCACCTGCGCGGGCGAGACATCTTCCTGCGGGGAGAACGATTGCACGTACTGATAATAATTCATGCCGTCCGTCTTGCGATGCACCGTCTTGGTCGCCACGAATTCTGCGAATGCATTTTCACCGTCACAGTGCACACCGCCGATCAGTCGCCGCTCGCTCTCGCTGTCGTAGACCTTCTGCTCCTGCAGGCAGTAATCGATCACGCGTTTCATCGCGCCGAGGTGTTGCGAGTGCTCGGGGATGTATGTCAGCGTCGCCATCAGCGTTTCCCCGCGATCTGCATCAGTGCATCGTAGAGATCACGTTGCGCTTGCACCACATCATGCAGATCGATCACGTTGACACCGCTGTTCGCTTTGGCGGCAAGCTGATTGATGTTGTTGCCGATGCGCTTGAGTTCAATCAGCAACGGTTTGAGATTTTCCGACACGCGGATCTCGGTTTTGATCGAGAGCGCCACAAGATAATCGGTGACGCTCATCTTTGCCGTCGCGGCACATTTTTGAATGTGTTCTTTTTCTTTGGCGGTCAGGCGAACGGTCAATGTCTGATCGCGCCGTCTTTGTTTGCTCATAGTATCCTTCCTTTCCGATAAAGCGCGGCACACCCGCTCCGAAGAACGGGTGTGCCTTTTTGTGGATATGTGGTTTTTAAGTGGGTTCGGGCTACCGCCCGATGACGTCAGTGTGCGGACAGCCGCACGCTCTGCTTGCCCCTGACAAACGTCAGGGAAATACCGCGGATATTCACGCGATTAACGGCTTTAGTTTTGCGAGTGCGCGCCGCTTGCGATAGTTCACGGTTGTTTGCGACAACCCCTGAAGTCCCGCATATTCACGTTCGGTCAACGGCTCATCTCTCAAATATAACTGCGCGATCATATCTTGTTCCGCAGGTGACAGGAGGGAAACTGAGTGCCGCATCGCTTCGAGCGTTTCTTGTTCCTCATATTCGATCTCAATGTTGACTGCCTCGTCTGCGATACATTCAACAAACATCAGATCCTCAATTTGACTGTCAAGGGAGATGACAGTCCTGCCGCTTTCTTGATTACGCCGCTCTCTGTATGCCAGCGCTTTCTGTTCGCGATTGTACCGACGGAACAATTCTTCGTCCACTTCGATTGCAATCGTATTGCCGTGATCATCCTTGTATCGAAAGAAGTGTTTGCCCCGTCCTTCTTCGCTGTTCAGATACTTGTATGCCGCTTTGCCTTGTAATGCTGTAAATGCTGTCTTACAGTCGGTTGAAAGTAACACACCGTTCGCGTCTTTGATATAATAGATTGTTTGCATTGTGGAATCACTCCTTCTTGTTTGTTTTGAATTTTATTAACAGAGAAAAAGAAAAGCCGGACAGCAGAGCGAAGTCTAGGCGCATTTCTGCGTCTACTTCATCTCGCTGTCCGGCCATTTGGTGGACAAATCAGGGAATCTCTAATATCACGTTGTACGGTGCCTGTTACTTGCTTATTCCTATCTGTCTTCTTTCTGTAATATATTTTTAAGTTGGGTACTTATGGGGGTGACAGATTGTCGAGGGGGCTGCTGACACCGTTTGGGCGCACTTTCCCCTTGGTATGCGGATACATCATTTTTCCAATCGTATATATCTGTTCTTTCTCTGTTAATATATAATCTTAAGTTGGGTACTTATTTGGGGTAACAATGTGATAGGGGGCTACTTGCACCATTTGGGCGCACTTCTCCCTTGGTGTGTGGATAATCGTTTCAAAAATATTCGTTGTAAATAAAAATTGCGTTGTAAAATTTAATCATGTTCTGCCGTTTTCAGCCGCGCTGTCGCGCCTTGTTCGGCTTTTTCCTCGGCAAGGATCTCCTTTACTTCTGCAAAGCGTAAACGCCCCGCACAGGGCATTGTCGCGCGAGCAACACCGCATGTGGGTTCCAATCGCTTGCATACAGTCTACCACCCGACTCCAATCGCCGGCGTAGTAGATATTTCAGATGCCGCTGATCTCGCAACACGTGCGCAACAAGAACGCACCGAGCATCATATACCTCACACATACAGCGTGCTGTATGCATGCCATATCCCGCCTCCACGACGAGCCGTATTAAACGGAAGTATCATTAGTGCCTCATTGGGGTCGTTGCCAATCGAGGGTTGTTGTTTGTCCCCGACTCGGCGCGTGGTCAATCGCTCGCTCTTAAAAGAGGTCATGGCGCCCACGTCCGACAGCTCTCCCGCTGAGTGTATGTCCTCGGCATCCGTACCAATATGAAATTGTCAAGGTTCACGGGTGCTACCGCACCCCTTCACTTCCCTTATGTGAGAAGGATTAAGCATTTGAACGAAAAGCGCATAAAAATTTTATTTATGTTTTGCTTTTATGCTCTTTGATATTTTACCATATCACACATGTCGAACTTTGTCAAAAAGCGGCAGGGAGCCATCCCTGCCGCTTTCGTTAACGTTTAATGTTTTTTAATATAAAACCTCATGGTTTCCGTTCCACGTTCATACGATGCATTCAGTTCCGTTACGCGATTCTTGGCCCATATATCATCATCCGACAGCCATGATGTTTCATCGTCTTCGTGTTCCCATATTGTCGCCATATACATCGGGCATTCCACGTGTAGTATTTCACAATAATGCTGTAATTTTTTGTAGTCGCTGTAGATGATATTAGGAGATACCGATCCGTTTTTGTATTTCAATTCCAGGATACATAAGCACTCTGTAACGGCTTTCCCCCAATAATTACAGCTTGTTTCAAAATCCATTCTTGCAATAACGATGTCCGGACGATATCCTGTGCCGCTGAATTTATCATCGGTGAACTCGGTGAATATCCGCAAATCATACTTTTCAAGTAAGTTTGAAAGCTTCATCCGCAAGTAATGATACATCGCGTTTTTAAGAGTATCCTCTTTTAAAAGCCACCTGCTTTCATAGTCCGAAGCAATGTCATTCATCCACACATATCGGATCGCATCATCTATCTGTTTCAGCACATATTCTTTTTCCGTTGTTGTCATTTTTTCACCTTCTTACGCCTCGCCCGCAGGATGTGTTACATTCCATGTAGCCGTAAAATCGGGATCGACAACCACCTCGCCCGTCGAGCGAATCTTGTATTCGCCGGGCTTTGCACGTTTGGTCGAGCTCAAATCAGGCGGCAACCAATACTCCTCCCCCGTTGATAAGGTGAGATAAATCCCATCGCCTTCCACGCGGTCGACCGTACCCCACACTTGTTTTTGTTCCGTACACTCGCCGTCCTCATTCAGATAACTCAAACCGACCAACATCACTTTACCGATCAGTTCTTCAAAAGTGATCGGGCGGGTATCTTCATCGCCGCGTCGTTCATAAAAATATAACCCGTATTCTTTAAAATCGTTCGGTATATCAAAAATGGTTTTGCCGTTCATTTCCACCCGTTTGCACTCGCCCGGATGCTCCGCATCAAAAGTGTCCCAAGCGGTGACAAGTTGATCGGTTTTGGAAATGCCGAAATCCGCAAAGAACGATTCGTATGTTGCGGCATCGGCACAATACACCCGCATCACATTATATCGTTCAAACAATATCTCCTCATGGCTTTCGTGACCGCCGAAACCAAATGTATTCATCCCGTCCGCAATCAACAACGGTCCCGCCGCTTCAAGCATCTGCAAAGCATGCTCCTCGTCCAGTCCGTCCATAAAATAAACATCCGTGTGAAAGGTGTCAACCACACCGGGTGCGGTTTCGGTTTCGTCCGCTTGGTTTGCAGGAAGCTCGAGAATAAAAAACAAGTATTCCTGATGCTCTTTGATAAACCGCCGCATCATATCCATCACTTTTGACGCATCCACATTGGCGTGGATCGCCCGCTCGGATACTTCGTATTGTTCAAAGAGTTTCTCGGGATACGGCACCCGACATCCTTGCTTTAATTCTATCATGGTATCACCCACCTTTATTTCAGTATAGCACACGCCATACGTTTACGCAAGAAAAGAGGTTCCGCGCGAATTTTGCGCGAAACCTCCGGGTCAGGCATCCTCGACCGATTCCAGATCGGCGGTGACTTCCATCATCAGGCGGGCGGCGAGGATGAAGCCGTCGCGGAACGCTTCCCGCTCGGTGAGGCTCGTCAGCTCATCCTGACAGTTCTTGAATTTGAGGAAGGTTTCCTTCTGTTGCTCCGTCAGCGATGCAGTGAGCGTTTCCTCGTTTTTGCACAACAGTTTCAGAAGCCGATCCATCGGCGATCCCCGCACCACATCCCGATCGCACGGATGGATATTGCCGTAGTACAGATCCTCAATCGTCGTCATCGTCTTCATACCACCTTTTAATAGGAAAGGGCGACTCATCGGAGATCATTCCTCCAATCCAGTCGCCCTCTCTTGTTATTTTATTTGCGGCAATCAACGTGTGCTTGACCAATAACAGTTCGAGCCATGTACTCCTGCTATAGCCAGCCGGTCTGCCTTTTGTCAGAAACTCTGCTCCCGCCGCGTCCAATACATTATACTTCTCGCCGCGGTATACATCTTCTACCGTAATCCGTGCCATATCAGCACCTCCTTTGCAGTACAACACAATACCACAGGAGGTGTGATAAGTCCAGGGGATTTGCGGATAAACTAATTATGGCGATTCTTTTTTCGCTTCTTTAACCCATCAATAACATTCATAAACACTTCTGCGCTCGCCTCGACAAGTTTTACAGGTACAGCATTCCCTATTTGTAGGGCTGCCTGTGTCAAAGAATTGCTAAAAATAAAATCATCAGGAAAAGTTTGTAATCTTGCTGCTTCGCGAATTGAAATCGCACGGTTTTGAGAATAGTGCCCATATCTGCCTTTACTATAACAGAGACAACCTCCCGTCATAGTAGGGGCTGGTTTGTTGGGATCCATAATTCCGTAAACATCTTTATGTCCCGAAAAGACCTCTCCGTTCTCATTCTTTTTTTTGTGACACGATAGAACCATGCTTTCGGGCAATGAATCTCGCGAACCACCGTGTGCCCGAATATACTTCATCCGTTTCAAATTATCCTCGCTAAGATTAGCACACTTATGGTTGTAAATTTTCTTTTCTCCCGTATATGTTTGTCCGGCAGAAAGTTCTGGTAAATCTCCAATAGCTTCTTTAACAGTAATCCATGGGGTTAATCCATTTTGACCACTTTTATTATGAGTTGGTTTCGGCAACTCAAAAGATATACCTGATTTTTGTAAGCGCTCATAGATATCCTTTCTCACTGCATGCAAAACAAATCTTTTGCGAGATTGTGGCACACCAAAATCAGCAGCATTTAAGACACCTTTTACGACTACATATTTTTCTTTTGAGTCTCCATTGGCATTTTCCAATCGTTTGACAAATTCATTTAAAATATTAGCATTGAATTCTGTCGTGATTCCAGGCACATTCTCCATCAGTATAAACGGAGGGTGGAGTTCTTCAATTATTCTTAAAAACTCAAATAGAAGTTCTTTCCTTTCATCCTCGCTTTTAGTTTTGTTTTTTGGGTTTTGCATTGAAAAATTTTGGCATGGTGGACAGCCTGCAAGAAGGTATATCTCATTTCTTCGAATCTTTGCGGCTTTAAGTAACTCTTGCCCAGACACTTTACGAATGTCCTTCTGTAAAACACTAACATTGGCTAATGGAGGATAGTTTAAGTAAGTTTCGGCAGCATCTCGCTCAATTTCAACAGCAGCCTTTACAGTCAGACCAGCACGAGTAAGACCGCACGAAACGCCACCGCAACCTGAAAAGAGGTCAATTGCTTTAATTGCCATCGTCGTCCTCCTCCATATCATATGCTGCAATGATTTTTTCACCAGTCGGAGTGCTAATCGTGGGCGGTGTATCCGTTCGAGCAAAGGGTTGCTTTTTACGTGCACACATAGCTTTGAAATCACATCTATCACAATTTGTTTTGCAAGGACGCATTGGGAAATCATTAGACAGAATTCCGCTGACAGCCCATTCTATTGCCTTAATTGCTTTTTCAACAGAACTCTCGTCAACTGGTATAGCAGTTCGTTTATTGTCTTTTAACGTATGAATATACCCTGTCTCCACGTTTTCGCCCATTATTTCTTTAGCTGCTTTGGAGTACAACTGAACTTGTATGGACATATCACGCCAATCATAGTCAATAGAATCATCGGGTAATTCCATCGTTTTAAAATCTATTACATCAGCAGTTGTTATGCCACGCTCGGGTTCTTCCTTAAGCAACAAATCAATGGCACCCGTGATCAGAGCGTCTTTTACCGAAAGTTCGAATCGAGCCTCATCCTGTCGCAATCTTCCAAAATCAGAAGAAAACCTATCGGCGTACTCTATCAAAATTCTTTGCAGTAAATTCTTCGCTCTCTCATAAGATCCAGGTCGATTAATTGGATCTTTGCTCGGGAAGACGTGTTTTAACATAAAAGTGCCTTCCACTACTTCAATAACTTCATCTAAAGTCGGAGTTCTGTCCTTGAAACGCTGATGCAATCTCTCTAGTGTGGTGTGGCTTGTTTTTCCAAAGCCGAAAAGTTCGGGTACAGCGGCGTTGTAGCCATATATGGTGGAAAGTTTATAGGAATACGGGCATGCCAAATAACTTTTCACAGAAGAATAATCCGTCGGGAATTCACCTTCATCAAAACGAGGAGCGGGTTCCATTTTTTCGCACAAATCGTCAAAGGCAAAATCTTTTCTCATGTCTTTATGAGAAAGATTAACGGTAAATCTTGACGGTGTTTTTCTCCGTTTTAATCCTGGATGGCATGCGCTTCCAGTCAAATATAATATTCTCTCAGCTCTAGTTATTGCTGTGTAAAACAATCTTGCTTCATCCTCAACGCGAGTTCCATATGCGCCTCTAGATGTTGCATCATTCATAAGTGATGCTGGCACAATACCATCGTAACGAGAGGTATCCATAGGAAATCTTCTGCTAACTAAATCTGCCACAAAAACAACAGGGAATTCAAGACCTTTTACTTTATGAATGGTAGAAATATTAACTGCATTATCTCTTGCAATATAATCAATTGGTTCTAATTCATAACTGTTCTTTGCGATTTGCTGAAAATAGTTCAGCATCTCACGATATCTCCAAACATCATCTATGCTTACATAGGTTTGCTCGACATCAAGAATTATTTTACTAAAAAGCCCCAAATCCCTTAATGCGATTTCGTCATCCATATTACGGATCATAAATGCATCTAAGAGATCATGGAGGAATTGCTGTGGATACACCTTTCTTCTAGCCCCTTCTGCGCGAGGGGCGTGTATTTGCTGGTGCCATTTTTGAAGAACAGCAAAATATTTGGACTTGTCAGCAAAAGGAAATACAGGCAATACAGAATTATTAAAATGAAATTCCGCCCTTTCTCGAGTATTATTCGATTCTCGTAATAATTCCATCGTATCAAGTACGGATTGGGCATACGGTCTATCGAAAATTCCTCCTTCTCCAGTTGTCTTCACAGGTATACCAAGTTCTTTAAGAGCGTTAACGAATTGAACGTCTCTGTTTTCGCCATTACGGGTCCGAATACCACGTAACAAAATCGCAAAATCGCTATAGGCCAGTCCTCGACGAGATTTTTCAGTGCCATCAGGATTGTATTCGATATATGTTGTACCAACTAACGATTTTATTCTTTCGGCAATCCATTTTGCTTCGTCTTCTCGACTTTCAAACCAAAGATTTCTCATATCCTGAATATTACCATCTGAATGAGAAGAGATATCTTTTGCCAATCGCTCATAATTCAAAGTCGTTTGTACAAAACTGTTCGCAGTTTCTACAATGGCTTTGGTGCTCCTAAAATTAACAAGCAGTTTATGTACCGATACATTCTCGTATCGATCCTCGAATGTAAGGATGTTTTGAACGTTAGCACCACGCCATCCATATATAGCTTGATCATCGTCTCCAACAACAAATAGGGAGTTTAAAAATCTCGAAAAAGATTTTATGAAAGCCTCTTGTATAGGATTGATATCTTGATATTCATCGACAAAAAGATACTGATACTTTTCGATGTCAGTTCCTGTTTTATCCGCAATCTTATTCAATTCTTCCACAGCAAGACGAATGGCGTATGAAAAGTCCATATACCCATCATGTTCAAGTGTTTCTTTTAGCCGCAAAAGCGAAGTATACAGAGCGGGGTCTGCTGTCTCAATAGATTCATACGCTATATTTTCGTTATTTACGGTCTGCCAAGCGGATGTTAGATCTTGAATACGACTGAAATAACCAGGACCAGTAGTCAATTCAAGTTTCCGATATCGGGACATAACAAATAAAATCAAGCCGTTTGCATCTAAAATATCGTATTGTCTGTATGAAGCATTAATATTCCCCAGTAACTTTTGACAGAACGAATCTATAGTTCCAATAAACATTGCGCCAATATAGTTTTCAGGAAAACCAAATTTATGCAACGCTTCAGCGACGCGTCTTTTAATTGATTCAGCCGCTTTTTCTGTAAATGTGAATGCAACGATACTATCCGGACTCGCGCCTTGAGATACTAAATACGCAATTTTATAGGCCAATGTACGGGATTTGCCTGACCCAGCACATGCTAAGCACAATATGTTTTTACTGGTATCTATTACAGCAGCATGTTGTTCAGAGGTTAAATTAGCTTTTAAAATCTCCGAAATGTTCATATTCATTCTCCTTATTTATATCAAAGTAATAGCCCAAGCTTAATTATTTGAACTGCTATTCTTCTCACCACAGGCACTGCAACTGTATTACCGATTTGCTTATATGCATCGTTGATCGTAATCGTCTTCGGAAAATAAAAATCCTTCGGGAATCCTTGAAACGCCAAGCATTCCCGCAATGTCAACTTTCGGATTCCAAAGTCATCCCACACAACATGAACACGGTCTTTATGTGTCCCCATATTGGCGGTGAGCGTTGGACACATTTGATTTTTGGTCCACCGTACTTCGTTGTCAGTAATGCGGTATATTGCGTTCCGATCATTCATATGTGCGGATAAATATCGCACCATCGCCGGATCTGTATAGTAATAAATATCGTGTTGTTTCATGTGACGCTGAACGATCTCATTTGACCGTACCGTTAATGGCACAGGTTCGGGATATACAAACTTTCGTGTAGCAATGTCTTCTCGCACCGCAACAATGAAAATGCGTTTTCGAATCTGCGGTACATTTCCATATTCATTGGCAGCAAGCACCCGATAATAAACCGCATATCCAAACTGTGCCAACGCGCTATAAATCACTAAAAATGTTTTGCCGTTATCATGCTCAATTAAGTTTGGCACATTTTCAAGAAAAACAATTTTTGGGCGTTTCACATCCACAATACGTGTAATTTCGAAAAATAGATTACCGTCCCGATCCTTGAATCCTTTTTGCAAACCAGCGATCGAAAACGGCTGACACGGGAAGCCCGCTGTCAACACGTCAAAATCTGGAATGCTATTCACATCAATTTTGCAAATATCGTCTTCTACAAGCGGAGCATCCGGAAAATTGTGTCGATATGTTTTACACGCGGCTGGATCCCGCTCGTTCGCCCACACAATATCAAATCCCGCCTGAACAAAGCCGAGATCAATTCCGCCTATCCCACTGAACAAACTACATATACTCGGCATAAGGATCTCCCCGTTTCAAACGTTTAAAAATCCAAAAGATATGTGCCATCCTCATATTTGCGGAATGTAACGTATGTCTTCCCGTATAATTCCAGCATCTGCTTTGTGATATAGCCGTCAGAAGGGCATCCAATCCTCTTGCGAATCCACTCGCCCAAAATCGCATTGCTTTCAACGCTTTGTAATGCCTTGTTGTTTTGTTGCGCCATACGCATATGGAAAGATCCGAAATCTTTTGTAATCACCTTGAACATCGGACAATTGACATCATCCGGACTTTCTCTATCTGGGAAAAAGCCTACTTTTCTATCTTGGTGATTGTACGGAATATAGGCCTGGTTTTGATCACGCTTGGTTCCGTTGGGACGGATGCCCCAGTTCACACCAGATCCATATCCCGTGTCCGAACCATCTGCGCGCAACAGAGAAACACGCAACGTATCCACAGGTATTTCTTTGTCATAAACTAAATAATCTTTTTCCGAATTGTCTGGCTCCACAAAGGTATCCGACGTATTGTTGATAACGTTCTTCAGCTTCTCGGATACATTGGGGTCGAAACAATCGATTGTATCTGCTAACAATTCCTTGTAATACCTATAGGCTTCAAGCGAATTGCAGAGACTCACCGATTCCCTGCGCTTATAAAACGCATTCATCGTATAATTCAGCGATCCACAATACGCAACCATAGGGAGACCATCGGAAAGACTCCAAAGATATACCTTTGAATGTACTTCCGGTCCCTGGCAAATATACCGACAAGTAATTTTCGGCATGCCTTTTGTACCATTAAGAAAACGAATCATACGGCATATATCTTCATGCTTCTTTTGCGAAAGGCTGGACTTGGTCATGCCTAAAAGAATTTCCACCGACAACCCTTTTGCAAGGCGTCCGGTTTTCATTCCTTCCGAAAGACTAATCATATGTGTAGAAATACGCTCACAGTCGGTAAACGCCGTAATAATCTTCAGCGATGAACACGGCTGATCATTTTCCACACGAGCGGGTGCATATAACACTGGCTCATCAAAATCCGATGTTATAAATGTGTCTGTTCCGGTTATAACAGAAGTTTTTGGAATCATCGTTTATTCCCCCAGATTAGGTTCTACCGACGGATAATCAATGCCTGCAAAGCAATTTAATACGGCCGTGACAACAATCTCCGATAGTTTGCACGGCACCGCCATACCGATTTGTTTTCTCACACTACTGTACTTGCCAATAAATCGGTAGTTATCGGGAAATGTTTGGATTCTTGCACGCTCTCGGTTTGTTAATTCGCGATCCGTCCAGTGATACATAAACGTACCTCCGCCACCCGCTGCGGTTACCGTGTAAGCAGGCTTGTCCGGATCGAGTTTGCGGTAAATCTGACTGATTTTCGTCTTTGTGCGAATTTTCAATTCTTCAGGAAATTGGTCGCCGAGGCGTTCTTCTGCTTGCCAAACGTTCTCGCCGGGGCGAATGTAAGACAATCTTCGAATCACCTTCGCAGACAAAGGACGGATCTCATGATTCGGCGCATCTTGCGGAATATTGGCAAGGGCTGTTCTTGCCGAAATATCACACTGTGCATAAATCGCAGGATCCGGCACTTTATATTCAACTGCAATATCATTACGGATACCTACAATGATTACTCTGTGCCTGGTTTGCGGAACACCATATTGTTCCGCTTTATAGAGATTTACGTTCAACTTATAACCAGCGGCACGCATATCGTTGAGAATTATCTCAAAATCCCCTGATCCTGCCGAACGTATTCCCGATACATTCTCTGCAATAAACCACTTCGGTTGATATGTTTTTAGCACTTCAATTCCATACCAGTAGAGCTGACCGAACTTCTCATTTTCAAGACCTTTATGTTCTCCGACATTCGAAAAGCTGTTGCAAGGGAAGCCGTAGCAAAATGCGTCAATCGGGCCCAACGCTTTTATATCCAACTCTCGAACATCGCCACAATATACCGTTTCCGGGGAGTCGGGGCAGATATTGGCACGATATGTTTCACATGTATCTGCATCGTAATCGTTTGCCCAAGTATGTTCAACGGAGAATTTTCCATCTGCACTTTTAGAACGTAAGGCCCCGCACGCGATGCCTCCAGGCCCACAGAACAATTCTCCTAATTTGAATGTACACATGCATTCATTTCCTCCTGCTCAACCTTCGCCAAATATACTTATATACAACTATGGCAGTTTATCATTTTTCATTATACCACGCTGTTGTCGAAATCTCAACCGCTATTGTCGAAAAAATCAAGAGGTGGCGCATTTTGAACTGCTCCAATTTGTGCGGACAGTACAAAAAAGGCCTTTATGGTAGTTAATTGAAGATCAACCAACAAACTGACTTCGTTGTTCAAGCGGAGTCAGTTTTGTTTTTAACTGAATCCGATCGT